>CAYWDW010000572.1:0-4280 GCA_964457105.1 uncultured Heliobacteriaceae bacterium | reverse complement strand
CGATTCAGTTGCAGGCGAAGTTCGTCTTCTGACACGCTGATCGAATGATCAGACAGCAAACGGGGAGAGAACTGATGTTCAGTTCTCTCCCCGTTTTTTCAGATCAGACTTCAGTCCGGTATCCGGCAATCTGACAGACTGCCGGTGAACCACACCTGACTTCATTTCCATTTGAGCAACTGCCGCCAGTCATGCTTTGCGACTCGTGCGCGCACGCGATCAAGCTGCGGCGCGTCGGGGTCGGCACCCTCCCACATCTCAAACCACGACCGGGCCGCATCGTGTTGTTTGCGAGCCAGGCTGATTTCAATCTGCGCGTTGCACAGCGCGCCGAATTCGCTCAGGTGAAATTTCTTCCGGCTCATCAGCGGCTCAATCAGCTTTTCAGCCTCTTCCAGCTTGCCCTGCTCGACCAGTTGCACAACCATATTGGTGCGGGCGAAAAGATAGTCGGGATCAAGCCGGTACACCTCTTCCGTCAGTCGTTCGGCCTCATCAGCCAGGCCCTGCATGGACAGGCTGGCCGCCAGATTCGTCTTCAGATCGGGTGCGGCGGGTTCGAGTTCGAGCGCCCGGCGGAAAAGCTGCGCGGCAACCACATAGTTCTGCTCATACATTGCGTCAATGCCCTGTTTATCAAGCCTCAGGACCTCGCGTGAGTGACCACGATCAATCGGTTCGCCGGTCAGTTCAAAGCCGAGCAGCAGCGTCTCGCTCCACTTTCCCCGCATCCACATGCGGATTGTCCCCGACGGCAGCAGACCCGCCTCCGCGCAGGCAGTCGCTGCCTCAAAGCGCGTCGCATCCGGCCCCTGCTGTCCAAGCGCAAAGTCACGCAGCAGCGTCAGCAGTTCAGGCTTTTCCGTCAGGCCGATCAGTTGAATCACAAACCGCCGACTGTCCGGGCCGCCGCGTTCAAGCAGTGTCGGCAGCAGCCTGACCATTTCAGGATGCTGGTCAAGAAACTGCTGCGCCGCGCGGCTGACCGCTTCATCACCCTCGCCGACCGAAGCGCCGATGTGCGCATGCATCTCGTTGATCGTCTTCTGTGTGACCCAGTAAGACAGCGGCAACGCCCAGGGCGCATGGCGTTCGTGTACGGGTTTGCTCAGGTCGGCGAGATTGGCCCGCGCCGGTTCAAAGCCCGGCGACAACCTGAGTGCGCGCTTCCAGCATTCGCGCGCCCGGCCTTCCTGACCGAGCCGCAACGCCGCGCATCCGGCCAGGTGAAAAAGAAAGGAGGCTTCCGGTATCTGGTCGAGCAGCGGCTCCTGTTCAGCCTCGCGCAACACTTCCAGCACGGCGGCGTCATCGCCCAGAAAGGTGAAGGCTTCAGCCTGTTTGATGCGCAGTTCGATCCGATCCGACTCGATGGGTTTGAGCCGTTCAGCGTATTGCCGCGCCTCGTCGCGCCTGCCAAGCAGCACCAGGTAACGCGTGAGGTTTGAGAGCGCATGAAAGTTCTGCGGATCGCGTTCGAGCACCTGCTGTGCGGCAGCGACGGCCTCGCTCGTGCGGCCCAACAGATAATCAATCTGGCTGAGGTTGTTCCGGGCTGAAACGAAATCAGGCTTGCGCTTCAGCGCCTGCTCAACCAGCGCGCGGGCTTCATCATAATCGCCCTGCTCTATCAGCAGTTGCGACTCTTCGTGCAGCGCCGCCATTTCAAAGCCATCTTCACCCGTCAGGCCACTCTTTTCGAGCGACTCCCTGAGCAGCGGTTCGAGGTCCTCCACCGACTTGCGGGCTTTGGCGGCATCGGGATGCTCAGGCCAGCGTTCAAGGAAGGATTTGAAGGTCCGCAGCGCCAGCACCGAACGCACATTGAGCGCGTAAGCGCCGGCCAGAGCCAGCGCGTTTATCGGCTCCTGCGGCGTCAGCCGGTGCAGTCGCCGCATCGCGAGCAGATAAGCGTGGTAATCGCCAGCCTGCGAATAAGCATACGCCAGTTGCGTCGCCACTCCGACGTGATGCGGATGCCGTTCGGCGAGCGGTTCAAGCAGCTTCACCGCTTCGTCCCAGCGTTCATCATCGAGGAGTTCTTCGATCTCCCAGAGCGCCTTTTCGATTTTGCGCTGTGCGGCGCGACCGGCAGAAATGGGGCTGCGAACTTTCTTCTTCTTCATCGGCAGTAGTTTCCTTTCACAGTCTTCAGTCTTATCAGTGCAGAAAATTCTTCAGCTCGTCAGCCGTCGGCAAGCCGGCGCGCGCGCCGAGTTTGCGGCATTTGAGCGCGGCGACAGCATTCGCCGTGCGCATCGCGTCCTCAATGCTCAGGCCTTTGACGAGGCCATAAATGAATCCGGCTCTGAAGGCATCGCCGGCGCCCGTCGTGTCACGAATAACCGGCGGGTGAAAGGCCGGTGATTCGATGTATGCACCTTCGACGAGGCCGAGCGCGCCGCGTGCGCCCTGCGTCATGGCGACGAAATAACAGCCATACCTGGCCTGAAGTTTTTTGAGCGCGTCACGTTCTGAATCGGCGCCAGGATGCACTCCGGCAAGCCTGGCCGTCAGCTCCTGCGACATAATCAGGCAGTCAATCAGCGGCAGCAGGTCATCGAGGCCGTCATAAATGTTGTCGAGGTCGGCGGTCACCGGCATCTCGGCTTCGTGCGCCCATTTGGCGGCCTGAATGGCGGCCTGCGTGTCGAAGCCGTCAACGTGCAGCACCCTCGCGCGGGTAATCTGTTCGCGGTCGAGTTCTTCAGGTTTGATCCGCGTCCGGTCGTCGTGATGCCAGAGGATGGTGCGTTCACCGCTGAACTGTTCGATGATGATGACGGCGCTTTGCGTGCGCGCGCCGTTGGCAATCATCACGCCGTCACACTCAATGCCTTCGTCGCGCAGCGAATCAATCAGAATGCGGCCTTCGTTGTCATAACCGACCTTGCCGATATAACTGGCCTGGAGGCCGAGCCGCTGCACGCCGACCATCGCTGACGACACCTGACCGCCGGCAAGCTGCTGATGGCTGGTCATCATCGTTTTGGTATTGAATTGCGGATAGCGCGGCACCGTGACCAGATGATCCACGGCGTTGAGTCCGAAACCAACCACATCGAATTCACGATCTGCGGGGAGTTTGAATTTGAAGTTCATAGCGCGCGATTGTAAGCGAGAGCCTGCCTTTGTGGAAATCACACGCACGGGCAGCATCGTCAGTCTGACGACTGAAAAAGTCTGCGTCAGCATTGCCACATCACCGCCGGAAAATAAGATTCAGAATCCATTACATCTTATTTTTTATCATTTCCCGCTCACCGGCCCGGCCTGCTGACCATCCTGCTGAAAGCCTTTCCTGCCAGGCAAATTCCATTGCGGCAACAACTTGATTCAAAGCTGACTGCATCCGGCACAAGCCTTGCCGATTTGGCCTCGACAGCCGCGTCGCTTCAGGCGCGGCGGCTTCAACACGTGCGTTGCGACAGTCGAACATTGCCGGTTTGCGCCATCAGTCACTGACAGCCTCACTGCCGAATGTTTGCTGTCGAAATTCAAACATCAGACTTCGGAGGTAACCACTATGAAACACCTTCTGCTCAGATTCGCTGCCGTGTGGTTAATTGCGACGGTGAGTCTTTTGCTGAGTCTGCCGGCGGCGGCTCAGACCGGTTCAAACGGTTCGCTGGCCGGAACCATCGCCGATCCGTCGGGCGCCGTCGTCACCGGAGCAACGGTGGTCGTCAGAAACAAAGGCACCGGGCAGGCATTCACAACGACCACTGCCGACAACGGCACTTTCAATGTGCCGACGCTCGGCTCCGGCCTTTACATTGTGACCGTCACTGCGCCGGGCTTCAAACAGGCCGTTGCGCAGGATGTCAAGATTGATGTCGGCAAACCATCGAGCCTCAACATCACTATGGAAATCGGCGCGGCCACTGACACAGTCAACATCGTCGGCACCGGCGCTGAACTGCTGCAAACGCAGTCAGCCACCGTTGGCACGACGATTACCGGTCGTCAGATCGTCGAGCAGCCCCAGGCTTCGCGCGATGCGCTTGATTTAGTCACGCTGCTGCCCGGCGTGCAAACGACCGGACGCCCGCGCACTTCGACCGTCAACGGCCTGCCGAAAGGCGCGCTCAACATCACGATTGACGGCGTCAACGTGCAGGACAATCTGATCAGTTCACAGGATGGCTTCTTCACTTTCGTCCGCCCGCGCATTGACGCCATCGAGGAAGTCACCGTTTCGACCGCGACGCCGGGCGCTGAAAGTTCCGGCGACGGCGCGGTGCAGATCAAATTCGCCACGCGCAGCGGCACCAATGAAT
>CAYWDW010000571.1:0-4298 GCA_964457105.1 uncultured Heliobacteriaceae bacterium | reverse complement strand
CGTCAGCGAGGCTGATGCGGCGGCCATTCCGCATTTCCTGCCTACACCAGAAACTCCTGTGCAAATTTCAGACACTCCGGCCCGCGCTCAGTGATGAGCTGCATCTGTTCGACCGAAAGATTGAGCATGGTGGCCGCCGGGATATTGACCAGTCGGCCCGCTTCCTCAGCCGGGGAGATACCTGCCGACTGGCTCGCCGCGGCTGCCTTTGCCTTGCGCGTGCAGTAAGTAATCAGCGTATCACTGAGGCTGGAGACGGCGGCGATGGCGCGATGTTCCCTGGCCGCCGCCAGCGCGTGATGACAGGTGATGGTTTCCCGCACGGCTGGCGGCAGATTCCATTTTTCACCGACCACGCCGCCGACTTTGGGATGATAGGTTTGCAGAATGGTTTCCACCGATTCTGCGTCGGTCTTTTGCCAGGCTGGTTCCTCAGTCATGACGGCCTGAAGCAGCGACAGCAGCACGACCTTGCCCAGATCCATCATCAGCGCGCACAAAAAGGCCACGTCACGCTCCATCTGAACGGTGGCCGCAATGGTGCGGGCCATCAGGGCGCAGGCCAGCGAATGTTTCCACAATTCGGCCTTGCGAGCCTGAAAGATGTCGCGGCGTGAACGCAGGCTCTGCATCGAAATGGCCAGCACCAGATTGGTGACCGCCTGGGAGCCGAGCCGCTGAATGGCGGCAGGCAGCGAATCCACCTCACGCGCACCGGCGTAAACGGCGGAGTTGGCCTGCCGGATAAGCTGCGCCGCCAGCATCGGATCAGTACTGATCACACTGCTCAGCGTGCGCAGAGAAAAATTCTCCCGCCGCGTAATTTCCATCACCTTGTTGACGACCGTCGGCAGCACCGGAATCTCGAATTGATCCTGAAGCAGCCGCCCGATGACGGCCAGACGGAATTTGTCCTGAGCCGGAGCCGGACTACAGGGTTGATCCGTTACCCTGCCAGGCAGAATATCCACCTCCCGCGCTTCAGTCCGTTCACGCGGAAGCTCCATCATCTGCTGAATTCCGAGTTTCAGACTCGCTCCCGCGATCTCTTTCGGCAGCGCGGCTTCAGTGAAGACGAAGCGTCCTTCAGGCCATTGCAGCATTTCAGCGAAGACGCTGCGGACATCGTCTTCAGCGCTGATGGGCTGAGCGCGGGGCGAGACAACCGTTGCAATCATCCCGTCCTGCAGGCAGACCTTCGGCGCAATCTGCTCGTGTTCGACCTCCAGAATTCCGGTCTTGCGCATCATCTCCAGCCACTGAAACAGGTCGGGCAGCGGCATCGTCTGTAGTTCACCGCGAAGGCTCATGACAGCTTCCTTTGTGGGGGCAGGGTTGTGAAGAAAACCCGACGAGGCAACTCAGGGTCGCGGCAACAGTGATGCTGCGACCCTGAAGCGATCTTTCTGTGAAGCTTATCGGCGGCGGGAGAGAAAAGTTAAGGACGAGTGTGCGATATTACACCGGCTTACATGCTGACCGGCGGAGCCAGAATTTTTTCCAGCACCGCTTCATCAAGATAATAAACCTCACTGCAAAAATGGCAGGTCAGTTCCGCGCCCCGGTCTTTTTCCAGCATATCCTCCACCTCGTCACGACCGAGCGCCGAGACAATGTTGACGGCGCGGTCATATGAACAGTTGCAGCGAAACTCAAGCGGCCTTTCTTCCAGCACTTCAAAGGGCAGGCCGCCGAGCGCGATGTGCAGAATCTCGCGCGCATCAGCGCCCTGCCGAATCATTTCAGTGGCGTGCGGCACACGCGCAATCGAGTCTTCGAGCGCGGCAATGACTGATTCATCAGCGCCAGGCAGCGTCTGAATCAGAAAGCCGCCCGCCGCCAGCACGCGGCTTTCGCGCAGGTCGTCCGGCCCGACAAAGACGCCCAGCGACAGCGCCGACGGAATCTGTTCCGAAGCCGACAGGTAATAAGCCAGGTCTTCGGCAATCTCGCCGGAAACAATCGGCACCGAACCGTAGTAAGGTTCTTTCGTAAAGCCGATTTCATAAGCCGCTTCACGAATCACATGGAGCAGTCCTTTGCCCACAAGTCCGGCCACATCCAGTTTGCCCCACTCATTAAGCGGCAATTCCGCTGCCGGATTTTTCAGATACCCGCGCACCGTGCCCTGTGCAGTGGCTTCGACGGTGATGCCGCCCACCGGCCCGTCGCCCCGAAACTGCAGTGTAATGCGTTCGAGATCCTTGAAGGTCCGGCCCAGCATCAGCGCGCCGGTCAGAACGCGGCCCAGCGCTGCCGCTGCCGTGCGCGATGCGCCGTGCCGGCCAGCGGCTTCATCGGCCAGACTGGTTGTGACGGCGGCAATGCCGCGCACCGTCGCATCGGCGGCCAGCGCCTGAATCAGATGATCGTTCGGTCTCATTACGGCTTTCTCCATTCCGGCAGCGCGTCTCGTGCGGGAGCGCACTGTCATTCTTTTTGCTGTGAGCCATCAGCGCCCGTGTGTTATATTTCATTGGCCAGTCAGGCCCCACCTGAAACCCTGCTTCAACATTTTGCCCGAACAACCCGCAGAAGCAAGCCCCTCATTCGGACAGCCCGTAATGACAGGTAATCTCTCATGGCTATCAAACAGCGCAGTTTCTTCGTTCGTCTGTGCGGCGCTTTGCTGCCTGCGATGGCAGGTGTGCTGGTGGTACTCGGACTCTTCGCCGGTTATCTGGTTTATCTGGTGACGCACCCGAAGCGGGCGATGGAAGATGTCACGCCGCAGCAGTTCTCAATGCTGACCGGCAGCAGCCTCGCCTGGAGCGAAGAACACTGGCCCAATCAGGACGGTACGAAAGCGGTCGGCTGGTTTTTGCGCGGCGCGGTCGGCGCGCCTGCCATCATTCTGAATCACGGTTACGGGCGCAACCGTTCGGAACTGCTCGATCTCGGCGTCAGGTTGCGCGAAGCGGGTTATCACGTCCTGCTGCCCGACCTGCGCGGTCACGGTGTCAGCCCGGTGGCGTGGACTTCGCTCGGTGAATACGAAGGCGAGGATGTGTTATCAGCGGTCAGCTTTCTGAAGCAGATGACAACGAACACGGGGCAGCCGCTTGTTGACGGCTCGCGCATTGGTTTGTATGGCGTGTCGCTCGGCGGTTATGCGGCGCTGATGGCGGCACATCGTGACCCGGCTGTTCGCGCGGTGATTGCCGACGGCGCTTATCGTGATCCGGGCATTCTGACGCGCTCGCTGATGGGTGAAATGTTCAGCAATGCCGGGACCGAACTGGATGGTTTTCTCAATCTTGGCTTGAAGTGCTATTTCCTGGGCCGCTATCAGCGCACTTCGATTGAGGAAGCAGTCAGCAAACTGAGCGCGCAGAAAGTCTGGTTTGTCACCAGCAACTCAGCCGGCACCTTCGATCATTCGATGCGCGACCTGTTTGCTGCATCAAGCGGTCAGAAGGAGATGGTGACGTTCGATCACAGCCGCATCTCACGGCTCGACGGGGCAGAGCAGGCCACTTACGATGATCGCATCGTCAGCTACTTTCGCCGCGCCCTGCCGCGTGAAGCGGGAGCGCCGGTGACTGAAACTGGAGCCGCGCTGAATAATTCATCAGCGGCCCGCCCGCAGTCGCACGCGCATTAAGACCGGATTATCCAGCCCGTCCTGATGACGATTGGCGCGCGGCTGCTCGCCCAGGCGTTCGACGCTGAGGCGCTCATCGTCACCGAGCTTGCCGCTCCAGCGTTGCAGCGCGATGACGAGCAGGCTCGGCAGATGATCTTCCTTCAGCCGCGCCACAATTTCATCCGTCGTCATCAGCGTCAGCATCGCCGCCTTGTCATCGCGCAGCGGCAGTTCAGGGGCATAAAAATTCAGACTCTGTTCCGTATTGATATAAAAGATCAGACGCTCGCCAGGCGCGGCTTTTTGTTGTGCCAGGCGCGACAATTCGCGCATTGATTCCTGCCGCCCCAGGCCCGCAAACAACAGGTGACTGGCGGCCAGCACAATCGCCAGCACCCCGAACGGCAGCAACAGCGTCGCCGCCTTTTCCCGCCGCCACCACACCAGCGCCAGATAAATCACTGCCACCGCCATCACCACCGCTGCCGCGAGGCGCGCCTCGTCCGCGCTCGCTCCCATTTCGGTGCTGCCGCGCAACCAGACCACTGCGGCAATGACGACGAGCAGCAGGCCGTTCAGCGTGCTCATCCATCTGAATCGTCGCGTCGCGCCTTCAGTCCATAATCTTTCAAGTTCACCGCCGACGAGCAGCGCAATGGCGGGAAAGACCGGCAGGATGTAACCCGGCAGCTTCGAACCTGAGAACGAAAAA
>CAYWDW010000570.1:0-4307 GCA_964457105.1 uncultured Heliobacteriaceae bacterium | reverse complement strand
TTGTGTTGCCCGGATTCATCACGCCTGCCCAGCATTTGCTGTCCACGATTTCACCTGTGAGCGTCTGCGGGCCGAAATCCTCAACGGCTGACGGGAGCGCAGGCGGCGCGGCTTTCACCGCGACGACTGAACCGGGCGTGACTTCAATCATCGTCAGGCGGTCGCGGTAAATCAGCGTGCCGCGCAGGCGGACCTGCTGCTGATCGAATCCGGCCAGCGCCTGACCGGCTCCGTGCTTGCCTGCGCCAACGAGCGTGTAGCGGGTCTGCTGACTGCTGATGAGCGCGGGATACGGCGACAGGCTGAGCGTGCCTTCAAACTGCCGTTCGCGCCCGAATTCAAAGAACGCCGCCGGAAAGCGATGCTGCCCAAAGACCAGCACCACCGCCGTCATCGCCGCCGTCAGCAGCAGCGCGATGGTCACGCGCCGCACGAAGGCCGTCAGGCGTGAAGGCATCTGCGGCAGATAACCAATATAAAATTCTTCGTTCTCACGTTCAGTCTTCATTCACTTTCGCCGGTTCAGCGTATGTGCCGGGGGGCAGCGGTTGCGGGTCAACGAACACGCGGCCATTGATGATGCTGACTCTGAAGGTCGGAACCTTTTCAGTAAACGGCGGCGGCGAGGCGCCTGTTTCGGGGCGATACTGGTAGCCGTGCCAGGGGCAGGTCACGCAACCGTCAATGATGCGGCCTTCGCCCAGCGGGCCGTTCTGGTGCTGGCAGACATTTGAAATGGCCGACACTTTGCCGTCGTATTTGAAGATGGCCACGCGCTCGCCTGCGATGGTGGCAATGCGGGCGCGGTTGTGCGGAATCTCAGCTACTGAACAGACCTCAATCAGGCGGTCATCTTTTCTGTGCGTCAGCGGTTCGTCAGTTCCGCGTTCGCGGTGGGCGGCCATCAGGTGCAGTGTCAGAACCGTCATCATTCCGGCGCCGAGTGTGACGGCGAGCGCCGGGTTCGTTTCGCTTTGCAGCACGCCGAGCGTGACGTGCGCAATCAGCAATCCGTAAGCGAAGTAAACCAGCATGTGCAGCCGCTTCCACACCGGCGCAGTCAGATTGTTGAGCCAGAAATCGTGACTGGTGGCGGCCAGCAGAAACAGCAGCAGCAGCGCGGCAAGGCCGAGCGGCTGAAACGGGAAGTTCACGAGGCTCGCATACCGCGTGTTGCTGCTCAGCACGCTGACCAGCGGATTCACATTGCCGAGCGCGTGAAACTGAAAGATTGCAAAGCCGCCGTGCGCGAGGCCCAGCCCAAAGGTTGTGACGCCAAGATGACGCCGGTTATAAAGCAGCGGCAGAAAGCGCGCATTCAGACGACACAGCGGCCCGATGCACAACACGATGTGCAGCAGCAGCAGCGCGCAGGTGCCGAAGCCGCGAATCAGCAGCGTCTCAATCGTGGCATTGGGGTGAACGATTGCGCCAAGCCCGACAAAGCCGCCGAGGTAAAGCGCGATGCCTGCCATCATCAGCAGGTCGTAAATTCGCTTC
Source organism: uncultured Heliobacteriaceae bacterium (assembly GCA_964457105.1). GTDB lineage: Bacteria > Acidobacteriota > Blastocatellia > RBC074 > RBC074 > DASRDU01. The sequence goes on along the minus strand of CAYWDW010000570.1, from coordinate 2,807 downwards.
TGCCGGTTCCAGCTTACCGCCGCGTAAGTGTGACTCATGGCTTTCCTCCTGGCGTGAGCCACGTTTCGGGCAGGCGGGGGACGGGCGGGACAGGCTGACGCCAGAACAGCCCGGCCATAAACAGCGCCACCAGCACCACGGCCAGCAGCGGCATGAAGCGGCGATGAAATTGTCTGAGCGGGCGAATCATCGCGGTGCCTCCTGTGCGGCGCGGCGATGCGCGTTCTGTTCCTTTGGCAACCGGCCTGCCATCCAGCGCCGCATCAGCACGGGCCACAGGGCCATGGCGCCTGGCACAAGCAGCAGGCGAAAGCCAATGCCCGCGCCGCTGGCCGCCGGGTCAACACGACTGACGCCGACCGTTACAAACAGCAGCGCAAAGACTGCGCCGATGATGAAATAAGCGGTGATGATGCCGATGATCCATTGCGCCAGCCACATCGCGCAGCCTCCCGGTCTGGAATTGTAAGAATGATTACATCCGGTCAGGTCGGCGATTTATTCCCGGCTGGCGAATAATCAGTAAGGCGGGCAGCTCAGGGTCGGGGTTATGCCTGGCTGCACCGTTCGATGGTTTGTTTCAGCGTGGCCGCAAAGGCGAGGCCGTAATCGGAATGACTGCCGCAGGACCTGTCAAGCCAGGGGTTCATCACCGTGCAGCGCAGCACCTTGATTTTGCCGACTTCGGCAAACTGCTCCGGCGCAATGCCGAGCGCGCTGAGATGGTCGGCCATGCTGTGCTTGCCGTCAGCGGTCGGCAGGCCGTACTGCGCGAACATCAGTTCGGTGCTGGAGATGATGAAATTGTGCTGCTGAATGACGCTTTCGGGCGTGTATTTCAACTGATCGTAAATCGCCAGGTTCAGCCGGTTCATCACGGCCAGGTCGGTGTTGTCGCGGCGATTGACGACAAAGCAGAAGATGTTGCCATCGGGCGGGCCAGTCAGAATGCGCAGCCGAATGCCCTCGCGCGCCAGTTCCGGCGACAGTTCGCGGCCAATGCGATAACACAGCTCCTGCGTGCTTTGAATGCTTTTGCCGATCAGCAGCCCGTAACCGCTCTGATTGAGCGGCACGATGCGATGCGCAAACCAGCTTGCCGCCGCTGCCGCGCCCGGCTTTGAGCCTTCCAGAATGTGCCTGCCGATAAAGGGCCGCTGCCGGTCTTCCTCACCGTGAAAGATATACGGCGCTTCGGTCGAAACCAGCTCGCGGACGGTGTCGTGGCGAAAGACAATCGTGCCGCAGGGGTACGGAATGTAACCGAGCTTGTGCGGATCAATGGTGATCGAATCGGCGTGATGCACCGCGCTGTAACTTTCAAAGATTTCATCCGATGGCCAGGTCTGCGTCAGCTCTCTGATCGCGCTCGGCGTCGTGACCGGCTGATTATCGGCATCGTAAAAAAGCGTTCGGATATAGCCGCCCCACGCCGCGTCACAGTGCAGATGAAAGGTCAGCCCCTGGCGGCGCAGCTCGGCGCGCAATTCGACAACTTTGTGAAGCTGATCAATCGCGCCTTCTTCAGTGGTGCCGAGGACTGACACGACGGCCATTACCGGCGTGTGTTCGCGGGCACAACGCTGCAACCGCTCGCCGAGCGAATCAATATCCATGCGGAAGTGCCGATCCACCGGCACCATTTCAATCTGCTGCTTGCCGAGTCCGAGCGCCTCGACGACTTTCTGCATCGAGTAATGCGCCGTCGCCGGAATCAGCATGACGCCGGGATTGACCGGATCGTTTTTCAGTTCGGCGAAGAACCGCTGAAGGCCTTTGCCCGAAATCGAATGCGCGGCCAGTTCCTGCTCAATCTGCCTGCCGATTTGCGCGCGCGTCAGGTCGGGGCGACGCTGCGCGTAAGCCTCGCACAATTTAGCGCGCAACCTGAGCGCCTCGTCAGCATCCAGATTGCACAGCCGCCAGTTGCTTTGTTCAGTGACCAGTTCAAGCACTTCGCCGGTCGGCGCGGTGAACATTACTTCGGTCAGCCCCAGCGCCCGCGCCGCATCGCGCGCCGCGAGCGGCTGGAACTTCAGGTTTCGCGCCACCCACAGCGCTTCAAAGTTCGCAATCGTGCCGCCCGAAGTGATGTGGCCCCAGGTCTCGCCCGTGTAACCCATCAGCCGCGCCAGTTGCCGCGCCACTTCCAGCTCATAAAAGGTGGTGATCGGCGAGGCTTCGAGGCTGACGTTGTTCGGATTGTGCAGCATCGCCGCAAAATAGGCGGCGACGGCAGGCAGCAGTTGATCGCCCGTCATGTGGCCGATGTATCGCGGGCTGTAAAACGGAATGTCGCGTTTGAGGTTGGCCAGCAGGTTGAGAAATTCCTGCTGAATCAGCGCCAGTGAATCCTGAAATTCATCATCGCGGCGGGCCTTTTCAGTAATGATGATTTCATCTTCGGGGTGAAAGTTGCGCCGCCAGAAAACGCAGTCGCGCAGAGCTTCGAGGATCAGCCGTTCCAGAATGTCAGCATTCTCAGCCTTGGGGCCGAGAAACCAGGAATAAAGCTTTGGATCTTCCATAAAGTGCCTGTCTGAAAACTGCCGGTTGCCGGAATCCTGCGCCACACCGACAGCAAAAGACTGCGTGATTTTCAGCAGGGCAGGCAGCCGCGACAGCCTGAAAACTGTGGATAATTGCGCATTCAGTCAGCCTGAGCCTGAAATTTCGCGCAGCCTTGACCTCTTTGGCAAATCCCGTTCCGGCGCGGCAGCACTACCAGGCAGGATGGACCAGCAGGGCTTTGGCAAAGTGAGATAAAAGATTTCATCCACGAAGGGACACGCAGGTCCACGAAGCCA
>CAYWDW010000569.1:0-4309 GCA_964457105.1 uncultured Heliobacteriaceae bacterium | reverse complement strand
AAGGAGAAAGAGAAGCACAAGACTGCGTCGGACGGCAGATGACAGATGACAGATGGCAGATGGCAGATGACAGGAGCCGACAGAGGAAGGACAAAGTCATGGCCGGAGACGAGGCTGGAATCAGGAATCATCGTGACCTGATTGCATGGCAGAAAGCTGTGCGGCTGGTCACGATGATTTATCAACTCAGCGGGAGCTTTCCGAAGGAAGAACTGTACGGACTGACGAGTCAGATGCGACGAGCGGCTGTTTCAATTCCGGCGAACATTGCCGAAGGTCAGGGCCGAAGAAAGTCGGGCGAGTTCCTGCAATTTCTCAGTATTGCCAGAGGCTCTCTCTATGAACTCGATACGCATCTGGAGATTGCGATGGAGCTGCGATACCTGGCAAACGAATCGCCGGATTTCAGGCAGGTTCGCGAGCAGATGCGCGAAGTCGCACGTCTGCTCAACGGCCTGATCAAATCACTCGAATCCTGATAATCCTGACTGTCATCTGTCATCTGCCATCTGCCATCTGTCATCTGATGAAATACGGACTTATCGCAGGCAACGGTCGTTTCCCATTCCTCGTGCTCGAAGGCGCGCGCGCCGAAGGCGTGGAAATGGCTGTCGCTGCCATTAAGGAAGAAACGGATTCGCGGATTGATTCGCTGGCTCAAACGGTCGAATGGGTCAGCGTCGGGCATCTTGGCAAGCTGATAAAGTTTTTCAGGCGCGAAGGCGTGACGCACGCGATGATGGCCGGACAGGTCAGGCACGTGCAGATTTTCAAACTCAACGCGCTGCCCGACCTGCGGATGGCCCGGATGCTGGCGCGACTCAAACGGCGCAACACAGACGCGCTGATTGGCGCAGTGGCCGATGAACTGGCCGGTGAAGGCATCACGCTCGTTGATTCAACTACTTTTCTTCAGCCGCTGCTCGCGCGCGAAGGGGCGCTGACCAGACGCGCGCCGAACAAACACGAACTTGCCGACATCGAATACGGCCTGCACGTCGCGCTTGAACTCGCCCGCCTTGATCTTGGCCAGACGATTGTCGTCAAGAATCAGGCCGTCGTGGCGCTTGAAGCGATGGAAGGGACTGATGCCACGATTCGTCGTGCGTCAGAACTCGTGCGCGGTCGCCCGCTGACTGTCATCAAGGTGGCGAAGCCGAATCAGGATATGCGTTTTGATGTGCCGGTCATCGGGTTGCAGACGATTGAAATTCTTCAGGCGTGCAAGGTGACGGCGATGTCGCTGACGGCGGACAAGACGCTGATTTTTGATCGGGAAGAAACACTGGCGGCGGCTGATCGGCAGAAGATTGCGCTGGTGGCTCGACGCTGACGCTTCAGCCGAGAATGTCGTCAGCTTTCAGTTTCAGTTGCGGGATCGAGCGGGAGATGACTTTCTGCTCGCGCTGGACGATGCGGACTTCCTGATAAATCCCGTTGTGCGGCTGAGCATGAACTTCGATGCGGTCGCTGGTCAGGTCAACCAGCCAGGCTTCAGGGATGCCGGAACGCGCATACGACGGCAGCTTGATCTGCCGGTCATATTCCAGCGAGGTGTCAGCAACTTCGATGGCGATCAGAATGTCTTCAGGGGTTGGATGACCTTCGGCATAAAAGTCTGCCCTTCGTTTGAGCAGGGAAATGTCCGGTTCCGGCTCTGAGTAATCATCAAGCTGAATCGGATCCTGCGAAGCGACAATGGCAAATTTCCTGACTTTCAGGCTGAGGAATTCAATCAGTCTTTTCACGCAAGCCGCGTGTCTGGGGCCGATGGCGCTCATCTGGATAATCTCTCCGTTAAGCAGTTCGACACGGTCGTCTTCAGTCAGCACGCCGGCCTTGATCAACTGGTGATATTCCGTAGTGGTGAATGGGCGTCGGGTCAGTGGCAGCGTCATAATTACCTCGTGGTGATGAATCACTGAGCGGTCTGGCGTGAGAGAGTTTAGCACAACGGGCGCAGGGCCGCGATCTCCTTGTCTGTTGCGCTCTGACTGGCATAGCATGCGCGGCGGTCACACGGCTGTCCCATTTCTGATTGCTCCATACTGTCTATGTCATATGTCTGGCTCATCTGGCTTCTCATTGCTGCCGTACTGATTGCGGCTGAAGTGATGACGACGGGTTTTGTGCTGCTCTGGTTCGGCGTGGGCGCGCTGGTGGCGGCATTGCTGGCGCTGCTTGGCGTCAGCAGCATTGCGGTGCAGATGATTGTTTTTCTGATCGTCTCGGTGGCGCTGGTCATTGCGTCGCGCACGATCTTTGAGCGGCTGCTCAAACCGGCAGCCCCGGCCAGTGAACTCAGAAGCGGGATTGAAACCATGATCGGACAGGTCGGCATCGTGGTGGAGCCGAGCCAGGGCGCACTCAGCGAGGGCGCGGTCAGAGTTTACGGCTCGGTCTGGACCGCTTATCCCGCCGCCGGTCAGCCGCCGCTGGTGACAGGCGAATCAGTGCGCGTTGAGCGGGTCGAGGGCAATGCCATCTATGTCGAGCGGGCGCTGCATCCGGCTCCGCTGTTTGGCAAGACGGACCAGTCTGACTGAAGGAGGACAGAAAATGGGCGGAATTGAATTTCTGATCGCACTCGTCGTCATCGCTTTTCTGGTGCTGTATGTCGCGGCCAAAACCATTCGCATCGTGCCACAGGCAACGGTGCTGGTGATTGAGCGACTGGGCAAGTTTGACCGCCTGGCGCAGGGCGGACTCAACATCATCACGCCTTTTCTCGATCAGCCGCGCACCGTTACCTGGGCCGGGCTGCGTCCCGGCACGACGCAGATTGATCTGCGCGAACAGTTCACCGAACTGATGCCGCAACCCGTCATCACCCGCGACAACGTCACGATCATGGTTGACTCGATCATTTACTGGCAGATTACAGATCCGATCAAGGCTCTGTATGAAGTCAACGATCTGGTCGGCGGCATCATTCAGATTACGATCACGGCGATGCGCAATGTGATTGGCGAACTCGATCTCGATCACGCGCTGACTTCACGCGACACGATCAACACCAAGCTGCGCGTCGTGCTTGACGACGCCACGCACAAATGGGGCGTGAAGGTCACACGCGTTGAGTTGCGCAACATCAATCCGCCCGAAGATGTGCGGATTACGATGGAAAAGCAGATGACCGCCGAGCGCAATCGTCGCGCGCTGGTCCTGCAGGCCGAAGGCGAAAAGCAGGCCGCGATTGCCCGCGCTGAAGGCGAAAAACAGGCCGCCATCACGCGCGCCGAAGGCGAGAAGCAGGCGGCGATTCTGCAGGCCGAGGGCGCGGCTCAGGCGCGGCTGACCGCAGCGCAGGCTGAAGCTGAATCCATTCGCCGCCTTGCCGCCGGGATCAGCGCCGGGCAGGGCAACCCCGCGCAGTATCTGATTATGATGAAGTACATCGAATCGCTGCGCGAAATGAGCCGCAGTCAGAACTCCAAGGTGGTCTTCATGCCGGTCGAAACCAGCAATGTGTTGTCGAGCATTGGAGCTTTCAAGGAGGTCTTCGGCGAGATCACTGAAGGCGGGCGCAGATCGTGAGTTCTCATTGACAGAGGCGCGCAAAGCCTTACCATGGCTGACTACTCCATCATTACTGCGGTTAATCAATCAACGATTATCTATGAATCCTGCGTTATTTCTGCTGCAACAGGCGCCGTCGCTCGAAGAAGTGCGGCGGGCGACTGATCCGATCCTCAGTCACGGGCGCGACAATCTCAGCTACCTGTATACGCTCGACGGTTTCGACTGGACGGCGATCATTCTTTATTTTGGCATTCTGCTGCTGCTGGCGATTCTGGGCGCCTACCGGCTGCGCATGGTCTTTCATTTCTGGCGGTATCGTGACATCAGACCGCAGCCGCAACGCCGGTTTGCCGAAGACGAACTGCCGCGCATCACGGTGCAGCTTCCGCTCTTCAATGAAATGTATGTGGTCGAGCGACTGGTTGAATCGGTCGCGCAGCTCGATTATCCCCGCCACCTGCTCGACATTCAGGTGCTGGACGATTCGACCGATGACACGGTGCAGATTGCGGCGGCGGTGGTTGAGAAATACCGGCAACTCGGCCACGACATTCATTACATTCATCGCCGCGACCGCACGGGGTTCAAGGCCGGGGCGCTTGAGAACGGCTTGAAAACGGCACAGGGCGAACTCGTCGCGGTCTTCGACGCCGACTTTACGCCGCGCCCTGACTGTTTGCGGCAGATGGTTGATTACTTCAGCGATGAACGCATCGGGATGGTGCAGACGCGCTGGAGCCACATCAACCGCGACTATTCGCTGCTGACCAGAGTTCAGGAAGTGCTG
>CAYWDW010000568.1:0-4326 GCA_964457105.1 uncultured Heliobacteriaceae bacterium | reverse complement strand
TAAATTTTTCCAGGTTGTGTGTTCGTGTGCGTCATCTGATTGAACCCGTCGAATGGCGAGTTCAAGAATAAATAATCCCGGCGGCTTTTGCCAGGCAGCGCCTGTCGCCGCGCCGGAAGACGCCGGGTTGTGAGGGCGCAAAACTCGGTCGGCTTGCAATTCTGACGGTGTGTTATAGTGATGGCCGTTGCTGTCCCCGTTTTTTTCTGGCAGGGTTCGTCCGCGAGCCGGGAGGTTGTTATGGACAAGGAAGTCAGGGAACTGGAAAAGGCGCTTGAGCAGATCTGGGACATTGCCGTGAATAAATTCGGGCTTGATCCCTATCCGACAAAGTTTGAGATCGTGCCTTCGACCGTGATGTACGAAGTCGGTTCGTATGCGCTGCCTGGAAGGTATTCGCACTGGAGCTTTGGCAAGGCCTATCACAAGATGAAGATGATGTACGACCTGGGGCTGTCGAAAATTTATGAGGTCGTCATCAATTCCAACCCGTCCTACGCCTTCCTGCTCGATACCAATTCGCTGCTGCAAAACAAACTGGTCATTGCGCACGTGCTCGGTCACGTGGATTTCTTCAAGCACAATGCGTGGTTCTCACCGACCAACCGCCGCATGCTCGACGATGCCGCGACGCACGCACAGCGGATTGCCGAATACGAATTCAAATACGGGCGCAAAGTGGTCGAGCAGTTTCTCGACGCCGTGCTTTCGATTGAAGAACACATTGACCCGAACTCCTTCATCAGAAAAAAACACCGCGAAGAGAAACAGCCGGAACCTGCCGTCACCCGCAAAGAAGGCCCCTACGAAGACCTGCTCTCGCTGGGCGAAAAGCCGCCGCCCGAAAAGACCGAAGCCGAAAAGCAGGACGAACAGATGCCGCCGGAAAAGGATCTCGTCTGGTACATCATGCAGAACTCGCCGATCCTGCAACCCTGGCAGCGCGACGTGATGAGCATGATTCACGACGAGATGCTGTACTTCGTGCCGCAGATGCAGACCAAGGTGATGAACGAAGGTTGGGCCTGCTGTCTCGGAGACTCACTGCTGCTGACGGAAAACGGCTTCATCAGGTTTGATGAGCTGTATGAGGCGCAGAAAAAGATTCGCGTGGCGAGTGGCGGGCGTCAGGCATTGAACTTCATTACTGACTTTCATAAGGAAGAGTTTGTCCCGACCATTCGCATTCGCACACGACGAGGATTCACGATTGAAGGCGCTGAAAAACATCGGGTGCAGATGGCCGATGGAAGCTGGGCATATCTGCGAAATATCGCTTTGGGCGAACGCGTTGTGCTGGCTCGCAGAACTGACATCTGGCCGGAGGAGAAACAGAAACTGAACCTTGAGGGCGCACAGCCCTGGGCTACCCTGCGTGATGTCGCGGTGCTTGCCGGAGTTTCTTATTCAACGGCTTTCCGCCATCTGCATGAATTGAAAAAATCGCGCCGCTCAGCGGCGATCAATGCGGCGCTTGCTGCGCTGGAGTATCAGCCGGGCTATGCCGGAAAAGTTCTGGCCACGCGCTATGCGCTCAGGCTGCCCGATGAGTTGAATGAAGAACTGGCCTGGTTTCTCGGTTACTTTGTGGGTGACGGCAATCTGACTCAGTCAGGAATCGGGCTGACCACAGGTGATGAAGAACTGATCCAGAAACTGTGCGTCAGCACAAGTTCATTATTCGGGCTGCAACCTTTTGTGAAGCTGGATCAGAGCGGCGGGCACGCCCGCTGGCGGCTGATAATTTATTCGCGTGAAATCTGGCGACTGCTGGAATCACTCGGCATTAACCTCAAAGACAAGGCTCCGCAGAAGCAGATTCCGGCTTCAATCCTGCGCTCGCCGAAATCAGTCATGTCGGCGTTTCTGCGCGGATATTTCGATGCCGACGCTGACGCGGGCCGGGAAGGTCTCAGGCTTTCTTCGGCCAGTGCGGAACTGATTCGCACGGTGCAGATTGTGCTGCTCAATTACGGAATCCTCTCAACGCAGCGTCCGCACAACGACGGATGCACGCAGCTTGAAATCACTGGTCTTTCAGCCGTGCGCTTCCGTGATGAAATCGGCTTCGGGCTGGAGCGCAAGCAGCAGGCCCTGTGCCAGTACATCGAAAGTCATCAGTGGTTCAAAAAAGAAGAGCTGACCGATGACATCATTTCAATCGAATACAGCTATAACGATGTCTACGACATTACCGTTGACGAGCGGCATGCTTACGTCGCCAACGGGTTCGTCAATCATAATTCGATCTGGCATTCACGCATCATGCGCGAGCTGGATCTGCCGACGCACGAACACCTGGAATTTGCTGAACTGCATGCCGGCGTCGTGTCGCCGCATCGGGGACAGCTCAACCCTTATTACCTGGGTTATAAAGTTTACGAGGACATCGAACGACGCTGGAACAATCCGACTAAAGAAGAACAGGAGACGCTGGGCCGCAGGCCAGGCGCCGGGATGGAGAAGCTCTTTGAGGTGCGCGAAGTTGATAACGATGTGTCCTTCCTGCGCAACTATCTGACCGAAGAGTTATGCGAAGAGCTGGACCTGTTCGTCTATGAACTGGTTGACGAAGAGGAATGGACGGTGACGGAAAAACGCTGGCAGCGCGTGCGCGATCAGCTTGTCGCGAATATGACCAACTTCGGCTTTCCCTACATCGAAATCACTGATGGCGATTACGACCGCAACCGCGAACTCTATCTGACGCATCGTTACGAAAGCGCCGAGCTTGATCTGAAGTATGCGCGCAAGGTGCTGGAATACGTGTACGCCCTGTGGGGCCGCCCGGTGCATCTGGAAACACAGGTTGATAACGAACCGCTCGTGCTGCATTACGATGGTCAGGATCACGACGAAAACTGATCGGAAGTCGGAATTCGGAATTCGGAATTCGGAAGCTGAAAGCGAGATGGCAGATGACAGATGACAGATGACAGGAAGCAGCGAGACTGCGGCCTCTCTTCCTACCGAATTCCGAATTCCGAATTCCGATCTAACCAGTCACAACCCGATGGCCCCCATGTCAATCCTTATTGCCGAAGACAACGTTGCCCAGCGCGCGTACCTGCGTGAACTGCTCGAACGCGAATTCAATTCCTGCAAGCCGATCCTTGAGGCCGCCGATGGTGAAAGCGTCGTCCGGCTCGCGCTGGCCGAGCGTCCGAAGCTGTGCGTGCTCGACATTCAGATGCCGGGACTGTCAGGCGTCAAAGCCGCAAAGGCCATCTGGAAGGGCTTTCCCGAAGCGCGGATCATTTTCTGGACGCAGTTCCCGCACGAAATTTACATCAACGAAATTCGCAAGATCGTCCGCAGCGTCGAACCGCCGCCGGCTTACGGCTTCATTGACAAGAACAATCCCGAAAGCCGCTTTTTGCGCTTCATCGCCGCCGTGCTGGAAGACGGCGCGGATATGATTGATCCGAATTTCAAGGATTCATTCACGCAGCCGCTGCTGACAGACTTTGAAGCCGAAGCGTTGTATTACCTCGCGCTTGGCCTCTCGAACTGGGCGATTGCGCGCAAATGCCACCTCAGCCAGCGCGGAGTCGAAAGCCGCCTGACCACGCTTTATGAAAAGCTGCTCCCGACCGACGCCGAAGGCACCGCCGATGAAGCCTATGACAAACTCGCCTTCAACATTCGCACCCGCGCTTATTTTGAAGCCCTGCGGCGCGGCCTGATCAATCAGGACGAACTGGAAAAAGCGAGCGCCTCGCTGGAGGCGTGGATGGAAAAAGATCGCCGCAGGTTTGCGTCAGAGCAGGCTGGCGAGACGAAGAAGTGATTGCGGGTTGTTTCCAGGAATGCTGACAGAACTGGTTGTTGAATACTCAAATGAAAAGATCAGTTCTCATTCTGAGTTTCATATTTGCATCGTTTCCAGGTATTCATCCTGAAAAGAATCGCGCTGACCTGAGACCATTGCCACGTTTTGAGGACTATCCGGTGCGTGAAATTTGGCGCGGCCCGGCGGCCCGACCCCGCCTGCTTACAAAATCAGAGCGGATGTTTCGCGCCCAGTTGACTGAGGCTGCCAAAAAGCCGCCGAATTTCGCCGGGCATTACCGTATTGCTGGTTGGGGATGCGGCGCGGTTTGTGGGGCCGGTGCTATCATCAACTTAAAAACAGGTGCTGTTTATCCGCCCCCATTGGGTGGGAAGGGTGAGGGATGGGAACGATGGATGAATTGCACTGCACTATTTGACGATCATCCGTATGAGTACCGCCTTGACAGCAGATTGATGATAGTTCGCTGCGGGTGGAACTATGATGAACAGGGCCGGAATCACTCGGATGTTTTTTATTTCCTGTGGGAAGGT
>CAYWDW010000567.1:0-4345 GCA_964457105.1 uncultured Heliobacteriaceae bacterium | reverse complement strand
GCGCCGCGATGATCTGCCGCGGCGACCGAATGAGGCCGGGCCGCCGGGCCAGGCGGTGAACGACCTGCCGCGCCCGCGAGTGATGACGCTGAAAACTTCTGACCCGACGCGGTACTGGGCGATTGTGCGGGTTCCGGTTTTTGAGCCGGACCGCCCCGAACCTTTGCGCGGCTCGCTCGTGGTCGTTTCAGATTCGATTTCAGGACACGGGCTGTTCTTTGATCCGCAGCCCTGGCTGCTGATTCTGGGGGTGGTGATGGCGTTGTCGGTGCTGTTCTGGCTGCCTTTTGTGCGTCACATCACGCGCATTCTGGCGCAGATGACCACCGCCACCGAGCAGATCGCCGAAGAAAAATTCGAGGTGCGGCTGACCGCGCAACACTCTGATGAAATGGTGCGGCTCGTGCGGGCCATCAATCATCTGGCGGAACGGCTGGCCGGGTTTGTCAGCGGGCAGCGGCGGTTTCTCGGTGATATTTCGCACGAACTGAACTCGCCGCTCGCCCGCGCCCAACTGGCGCTGAGCATTCTGGAAGAGCGCGTTGATCCGGCGCAGCGCCCTTACGTTGAGGATGTGCAGGAAGAAGTTCACCTGATGTCGAATCTCGTCAGTGAACTGCTGTCTTATTCAAAAGCCGGATTGAAAAGTTCAGCGGTCAGTCTCGAATCAGTGCCGCTGCGCCCGCTCGCGCAACGGACCATCGAACGCGAAGCCGTACCGGACGCTGAGATCAAACTTGAGATTGATGAAAGCCTGAGCGCGATGGCCAGTCCTGGGCTGCTCTCGCGGGCGCTGGGCAACCTCATTCGGAATGCCATTCGTTACGCCGGAGCTGCCGGGCCGATCACGGTGACGGCGGCGCGTCAGGGCGGGCAGATCAGCCTGAGCGTGCGTGATTGCGGCCCCGGCGTGCCGGACGGTGAACTGAACCGGCTCTTTGATCCGTTCTATCGGCTGGAACCTGACCGCGCCCGCCACACCGGCGGCACCGGCCTCGGTCTGGCCATTGTCAAAACCTGTGTCGCAGCCTGTCAGGGGACCGTGACCGCGAGCAATCGCCTGCCGCACGGTCTTGAAATCACCATCCACCTGAAGGCTGGGGCGACGGGCTGGACCGGTCCTGCTGACGGCGGAAGTGCAGGGGAGTGATTTAACCGGCGCTTTTTTCACGCACGGCGCTGGCGGCGAGGTTGTCCACGAGTTCGGGCGCGATCAGTTTCAGCCACTGACCCAGGCGGCCCCTGGTCGTCATGACGAGTTCGCGCTGGCGTTTGTCCATCGCGCTGAGCATCAGGCTGACGCATTCATCAACGCTCATCGTGTCGCGGCTTTCTTCGCGCGGGCTTTCACCGCGTGCTTTGCCATCACCGCCAAGCGCGCGGGCGCGAATGTCAGTGGCCACGAAACCAGGCGAAACGATCAGCACATCAACGCCGGTTCCGCGCAGTTCAATCCGCAGCGAATCAAAGAAGCCCTGCATCGCGTGCTTGCTGGCCGCATAACCGGTGCGCGTCGGCACGCCGGTCTTGCCCGTCAGCGATGACACCGCGACGATCAGGCCGCGACTCTTTTTCAGCCAGGGCAGCGCGTAATAAGTCGCATAGACCGAGCCGAGATAATTGACCTGCATGAGCTGATCGTAAATTGACAGATCAGTCACATCTTCAAAGCGCGCCCACATCCCGATGCCCGCGTTGTTGACGATCGCGTCCACGCCGCCGAATCTTTCCGCCGCGCATTCGACCATGTGCTGACAAGCCTGCTGATGGCTGACATCAGTTGGCACGGCCAGCGCTTCGCCGCCTGCGGCCACGCATTTTTCAGTCAGCCGATTGAGCGCCTCGGCGCTGCGAGCCGCGAGCGTCAGCCTGGCGCCGCATTGAGCCAGCCTGAGGGCGAGGTGTTCACCGATGCCTGCCGAAGCGCCGGTGATGATGATGCTTTTGTTTTTGAAGTTCATCGGGGCCGACCGCTTATTGAACTTTGATGGTGGTTATTTTGAGAGAAACAGGCTGCGGTCGAAGGCGCGGGCGTCGCCGATCACCGCGAAGTGAAAATTCCTGAGATAGGTATTGGCCACGCGCTGCAAATCGTCGGGCGTGACCTTGCGCACGTCTTCGATCCAGGTCAGGGCGCGTCGCCAGCCGCCGCCGAGCAGTTCGTATTCACCGAGGCGCGAAGCCTGCGCGCTGTTGGTTTCAAGCTTCTGGTAATACTGCGTCAGAAAGCCGTTGATAATATCCTGCAATGGTTTTTCACGAATCCGGTTCTGCTGCATGCGTTCGATTTCAGCATACATCACGCGGATCGCGTCGTTCGGTTTCGGCGTCGTGACATAGATGAAACCGGTGTTCGCGCCGGTTGAATTGATTTCGGCGTAAGGCGCGTATGAAAGATTGCGCTTGACGCGGACTTCCTCAAAGAACTGCTGGCTGAGAATGTTCGTCAGCACGGTCATCGCCGGATAATCCTTGTCGCCGGGGGCCGGAGCCGCAAAGACGCCGCGCACGTAAGAGGTCGGCACGCCGCGTTCGCTGACCTGAAAATCCGGCTTGCCGGCGTGCGCAAAATTCGGCAGCGGTTCCGGCTTGTAATCGCCTTTCGGCAATTTGCCGAAGGTCAGTTCGACTTTGCGTTTGATTTCATCGGCGCTGATGTTGCCCACGACGACGGCGAGCATGTGCGAAGTCTGAAGCTGCGTGGCGTGATAGGCTTTCAGCTCAGCCGCCGTCAGGGCGCTGACCGATTCAACCGTGCCGTAAGGCCGGTTGAGATAAGGATGCGCGGCATACATCAGGCGGTCGCTGAGCGTCGAAACATAAGTGTCCGGGTCATCGGCTTCCTGGCGCAGGCCGTTGACGATCTTGTCGCGTTCGAGCGCCGTTTCCTTTTCATCGAACAATGGATTGAGGACCATGTCGGTCAGCAGTTGCCACGAACGGTCGAAGTTTTTCTGCACGCACTGCATGGCAATGACGCTGTAATCATATCCGCCGCCGGAACTGATGATCGTGCCCATGCGCGCGAGGTCGCGGTTGATGACGCCTTTGCTGAAATTCCGGGTGCCAAGCTGCGCGACTTCCCACATCAGCGTTTCGATGCCCGCATTTTTGGCCGTGATGTTGCGCGAACCACCGCGAAAATAAATCTGCACGGCGACGATTTCATTGCCTTTGACATAGCGATGCACCGTTTTGAGGCCGTTCGCGGTGGTAAAGTCGGTCGTCGTTTCAGCGGCTGACGCGGCGGCCCCGGCCTGTGCGGGCGCGGGCGCCACTCTGGCCTGCGCGGCAGCGCCGACCGGCAGCAGGCTGAATGAAAGCAGCAGTGAAAAGATAAAGAGCCGGAAGTGACGATGGATAATCATGAGTGTTATCTGGGAAGCAGATCCTGTTCAGTCAGCGCGAGACGGTTTTTATCGGCGTCGGAAAGCATCACTGCGGTGACGCGATATTTGCCCCTGATATATCGCTGAATATATTTCTGAATGTCGGCGCGCGTGACCCGGCGCACGTTCTCAACGTAATTGGCGTAATAATCCAGCCCTGAACTCGCCCACCAGAAGCTGACAGTGTGCGCGTATTCAGACGGTTTCTCGCGTCCGAAAATTTCATTCACATCAACCAGCGTTCGGGCGCTTTCAAGCTGTTCATCGGTGAAGTAATCGGGCGCATCGAATTTTTCAATTTCGGCATTGATGGCTTTGATGGCCTGCTTCAGCTTGTCAGGTGTGGTTTGCGCGATCAACTGAATCGGGCCGACATTGCGCTGCGTCAGGTAGCCGAGGCTGGCAAAGGTGAGCAGGCCGCTGTCAACCAGCATGCGCTGAAACTTTGAATCGGGCTGGCGCAGAATGAAGGAGAACACGTCAGCCGCATAGGTTCCGGCAGCGTCGGTGTCGGTTGACGGGCCGTGCCACGAAATCATCATCGTCGCGGCCTGGACGGGCTGCGTGACGATGACGGCTTCATTCTTCAGCAGCGGCGGATGATGCACGAGCGGGTTTTTGATGAACGGGTCTTCGCCGCGCGGCCAGTCGCCGTACATCTCTTCGGCCATTTTGAAAACTTCCGCCGCGCTGACATCGCCCGCCACGATCAGCGCCGAGTTGTTCGGAATGTAAAACTTGTGCTGAATGATCCGCATCTTTTCGGGCGTGCAGGTGCTGATTACGTCGCGTTCACCGAGCGGATTCTTGCGCGAAAAATATTTATACCAGAGCTTCTCGTCCGTCGCGCGATTGAGAAAGTAGCCCGGATTCGACTGATTGCGCGAGAACTCATCAAGCACGACTTCGCGTTCCTGTTCGAGTTCCTGCTTGTCAAAAAGCGGGTAACGAATCGC
>CAYWDW010000566.1:0-4362 GCA_964457105.1 uncultured Heliobacteriaceae bacterium | reverse complement strand
TTACAGCGGTTTTCAGGTGCATGCGCCCGGAAGCGGTACAGGGAGCGGTAGCGACCTGGTGACGCTGAGGGCCGCGCCTGCACAGTCACCAGGTCGCTACCGCTCCCTGTACCGCTTCCGTTCAGGGGCGGCATTTGGTGGCACGTTCGGCCAGCGTGCAAAAAAAGGGTGGCCATCGCTGACCACCCTGCCATGACAGTTGAGGCGTTCTGAAAGTTAATCGAGCGAAACAGTCACGAACATCAACTGACTGCCGCGTTCGACCTGCAACACCACTTCGCTGGCGCCTTTGAGCGAACGCAGCGCAGTGGTCAGATCCTGGGCGGTCGTGACGGTGGTGCGGTTGATGCGGTGAACGACATCGCCGCGCTGCAGGCCTGCGTCAGCCGCCGGGCTGCCGGGCTGCACCTGCTGAATGACCGCGCCGGTGTTGATCTTCAGCTTCAGTTCGCTGGCGATTTCCGGCGTCACGTTCGACACCGAAATGCCGAGTTTGACGCCGCCCGCTTCATCCGTTGATTGCGCTTCGGTGTCAATCCGGCTCGGACGTTCACCGAGCGTGATATTGGTGGTCTGCGTGCGACCGTCACGGACGTATTTGACCTGGACGGTTTTGTTGACCGGCGTGTCAGCCACAATCTCAGTCAGTTGCCTTGGTGACGTGACGTGTTTGCCGTCAAACTCAACGATCACATCGCCGCTGCGCAGGCCCGATTTTGAAGCGGGGCCGCCGGCGGTCAGATCGCCAACCAGCACGCCTTCGGTGCCTTCAAAGCCGACTGATTTCGCCACTGCTTCATTGAGCGGTTGCAGCGTCAGACCGAGATACCCGCGCGAGACTTTGCCGTTCTTTGCCAGTTGCGTGTAGACCTTTCTGGCGAGGTTTGACGGGATGGCGAAGCCGATGCCTTCGCTGCCGCCGGAGCGTGAAAAGATCATCGTGTTGATGCCGACGACCTCGCCATTCATATTGACGAGCGGGCCGCCCGAATTGCCCGGATTGATTGAAGCATCGGTCTGAATGTAATTGTCATACGGCCCGTTGCGCAGGTCGCGGCCTGTCGCTGAAACGATCCCCGCAGTCATCGTCTGTTCGAGACCAAAGGGCGAGCCGAGCGCGATGACCCATTCGCCCTGTTCAAGTTTGCTGGAATCGCCCAGCGTCGCAAAGGGCAGATTCTGCGCATCAATCCTGATCAGCGCGAGGTCGGTTTCGGGATCAGTGCCAATGCGGCGCGCCTTGAATTCACGGCCATCCGCCAGTTTGACCTTGATTTCATCGGCATCACCGGCGACGTGGTTGTTGGTCAGAATGTAACCATCGGCGCTGATGATGACGCCTGAACCGGTGCCGCGTTTGACGCGCGGTTCCATCTGCCCGAAGCCGGGGAAGCCCGGAATCATCGGCATGCCTTCCATTTCGCTGCGCGCATTGCGCTTCGGTTTTTCGACGACATCAATGTTGACGACGGCGGGCTTGACCTCCCGGGCGACGTTGATGAACGCGCGCGAGAGTTCGGCGGGCGAGGCCATCGTGGCGGGCTGCGTCGTTGGCTGTGTTCGCTGCGCGAGCTGCCCCTGCTGGCTCTGCTGCCCCAGGGCCGGATGATAAAGCACCGTACCCAGTCCCAGTCCGAGCGCAAGCGCGAGCGCCGGAGCCAGCAGGCGCGTGCGCATGGCCTGCCAGGTTTGCTTGCTGAATTTCGTTTCCATCTGTTCTTCTACCTCTCCTTATCAAAAGTTGGTGACACTTGTACCGACCCGACCAGCCCCTGACTGATTCTCGGTCGGAACTTTTCGATGAGCTGCCCGAATGTGTCGCTGTCCGACAATCAAATTATTCTCTGCTAAACCGCCAGTGGCACAGACTAACAAGAAGCGCCTTAACAAGGAGCGCCTTAACAAGGAGCGCCTTAACAAGGAGCGCAGGCGTCCCGCCTGCCTGTTTTCAGCTTAAGGCGCCTTGATCGAAATTCAGGCAGGCGGGACGCCTGCGCTCCTTGTTAAGGCGTTCCTTGTTAAGGCGCTCCTTGTTTGCTCCTTGTTTGCCTGCGCTCCTTGTTTTGCTCCGACTCACGGAATGGCGTAATAGCCTTCGCGGGCGCGCACCATCAGCGAGGGCAGGCCGCGGGGCGGATTGAGGCGGACTCTGATTTTGCGCCACTTGCCATCGCGTTTTTCGTTCAGCGGCACATAGCCGAGGCTGTATTGATGGCGCAGCACGAGGGCGATGCGCGTAATGGCGTCTTCGAGTTCTTCCCACGAATGCGGAAAGAAAGTCAGCCCGCCGGTGGCACGGGCGATTTCTTCCAGCACGGCCTCGCCCTGGCGGTCAAGCAGGCCGCCTGCCGCCGCGCCTTCCTCGCCGATGCCGAGGCAGTAAATCTGCACATCCGCTTCCTTCAGTCGTCGGCGCAGTTCACCGTAGGTGTAACGCGAGGAGTTATCCTGCCCGTCAGAAATAATCAGCAGCGCGCGCCGGTCGTGGCGGCCTTCGCGGGCTTTTTCAACGCCGAGGTAAGCGGCGTCGAAGAGCGCCGTCTGGCCGTTCGGTTCGGCGAGGTTCAGTTTGTTGATGATCGTGTCGCCGCCCGTAAACTCTGACAGCAGCCGGGCGCGCTGATTGAAGCCGATCAGAAAGAAATCATCATCGGTGTGGCTGGTGGTGATGAAGGCTTTGAGCGCCTCGCGGGCGCGCGACAGCTTGCTTTTCATGCTGCCGGACAGGTCAAAGATGATGCCGATGCTGAGCGGTCGGTCTTCATCGCTGAAAAAATCAATCTGCTGTCTGACCTTGTCCTCATAAACTTCAAAGTTGTCGCGGGTCAGGCCGCTGATCTGACGATTGAAATGATCCATCACGGTCACGTCCACAGTGACGACCGAGGTGCGCTGTTTGATCACCGGCTCCTGCCCTGAGTCGCGCTGCTGCTGCCCCGGCGCCGGCGGCGCGAGCAGCGCCAGCAGCAGCGCCGCCGCCACCCAGGCGCAGAATCTGTGGCGGCAAATCAGAATGTTCATTCGACGGCCTCCCTGGTGTGTAATTTCAGAGCTGCGGGGTGCGCCCTGCGTTGTCCGGCTGTCTGCTGCCAACTCCGGCAGCTACAGAGATTCACAACTGATGTGCCAGGCCGGTGTCGCGCCCGTCCGTCACTGGAATATGCAGTCAGGCCGGATGCAGTGACAGGCGGGGCCGAGTCGTCACAGCCACCCTGAAGACAGACTGCGGCGAGCTGTCCGGGGCTGAAACAAAATGTGTATGTTCTGGCGTGCGGTGTATGACGATTGTTCGTTCAGGCAGGCCGGAACACCCTGGCCCTGGGTACGACAGCGGACAGACGTTGCATCAGCGCAGGCATAGACTGACTGCCTCCCGTCAGACTTCCCCAGGCAGCAATCAATCGCCACCTGCGAGATGCCAGCACAAATAACCAGTGGAGGACGTTATGGCAGACTATCACCGCAATTATGACCGTGACCGCGAGGCGCGCCGTTACGAGGATGACGAGGAACGTGACCGCCGCAATCGCCAGGCGCGCGATGAAGTGCGCCCCAGGTTCGATGACGAAGAGGCCGAACGCCGCCGGAACGAAATGGAAGATGAACGGCGCTATGACCGCGCATCTGATCGCCGCGATTACGGACGCGGCTATTATGGCGGCAGCTACGGCGGCGGTTACGGGCGCGGCTATTACGGCAGCACCTACGGCGGCGGTTATGGCGGCGGTTCATTTGGCAGCACCAGAGGCGGCTACGGCAGCGAAAGCGACTACACCAGCGACAGGCGGGATGACCGGTACGGAACTTACAGCAATGATTACGGGCACGATGATCGCCGCAGTTCGGCGGGCGAAGCCGACCAGCGCCGTCAGTCACGCGGCTCCGACGCGCGGACGGATGAACCGGGGCGCGACTATGCACAGAGTTCCTGGAGCTATACTGAAATGTGGTGGGTGCCAGGGCCGCACACCGGACGCGGGCCGCGCGGTTATCAGCGGTCCGATGAGCGCATCAACGAGGATGTCAATGAACGCCTGCAGCAGCACGGCCAGATTGACGCCAGCAATATCAGCGTCAGCGTCAGCCAGGGCGACGTCACGCTGTCAGGCAGCGTCAACAGCCGTTTTGAAAAACGCCTCGCTGAAGACGTGGCTGAATCCTGTACGGGCGTGAAGGATGTGCAGAACGACCTGCGCGTGTCGCGTGAACAGCACGAACAGGCTTCAGGTTCGCAGGCGCAGTCGCAGACCGGCAGTGCGCAAACCCAGAGCCGCACACAACCCGGTGCCACCGGCCAGCCATCGCGTTCACGCACGACTTCGAGTTAGATCAGATCGCATCTGCCTGTCCGGTCAAACAGGC
>CAYWDW010000565.1:0-4369 GCA_964457105.1 uncultured Heliobacteriaceae bacterium | reverse complement strand
CAGGCTCACACGATGTGAGTCGCCCCGATGGCCTTGTTGACAGGTATTCGTAACCCCTTTATTTCTCTTGCGGATATAATGCGTTTGCCCTGGGTGGGGAAGACCCATGACTACCGAATGTGTCAACACGAATTTCCGCCCGACGAGGATTGGTTTACCGAGTTACGCGTCCGCCTCGATCTGGGTTTTGTCGGGTTTGACAAAGACTACACGTGCAAAGAAGTGCTGCTCCCGCATAAAAAACCGCAGCACCAGGAACTGACGGCAGAGCAGCAGGCTGAAAATAAAGGCCTCGCGAGGGAGCGGATCGTCGTCGAACATAGTATCGCCGGGCTGAAAAGGTATCGCATCTTATCGGATCGTTTACGCCTGCATGACTTAGACTTATACAATCAAATCTTAGGAGTCTGCGCCGGACTCTGGAATTTCAAGCTAACTTGTTGACTCCTAACATCGCAACAACTCTAATATTTCGTTGCTTACCACCTGAATTCCTGGAGACCCACGATTATCAGGTCGGATCAATGGGGTTGAGGTTGAGAACCTTCGGTGAAAGACGTCAGAACGTCTGTGGGATCGGAACCTTCCTGGCGACGTTGCTGGCTGCGCCAGGACCTCCAGTGGCGTTTCAATCCCTGCCGGATTGAATTCAGGCAGCGCGATGACGTGTCGGCGGATGACCTTTTCCGGCGCGACCTCGCGCAGCTCGTGATGGCAGTGCCTGGACTGCGCGACTGAGGTGCAAGTTGCTGAATCCGTTCAGCTCGTGTCAGGATATGCCTTCGCTGTTTTCACTTCCCTGTTGAAAGCGATGGTGAACCATGCTGATTGAAACTTTTCCGGTCGGCCTGTTGCAGTGCAACTGCACGATTCTCGGCTCCGAACAGACGCGCGAGGCCATTGTCATTGATCCGGGCGATGAAGTGGACAAAGTGCTGGCGCGGCTGAAAGCGCACAGGCTGGAGGCAAAATACATCATTGCCACGCACGCGCACATTGATCACGTCGGCGGATTCAGTGCGCTCAAGGCGGCGACGGGCGCACCGGTTTACCTGCACGAGGGCGATCAGTTTTTGTACGACATTCTGCCGATTCAGGCGCAGATGATCGGCCTCGCCACGCCGCCGTCAACTCAGATTGATCATTACCTCAGCCAGGGCGATGAACTCGGCACGGGCGAAATCAGAATCAAAGTACATCACACGCCGGGCCACACGCCGGGCAGTCTCTGTTTTCATCTGCCGCATGACGAAGCGACACTTTTCAGCGGCGACACGCTGTTTATGCGCGGCATCGGGCGCACTGATTTGTGGGGCGGTTCGTTTGAGGAACTCATGGATTCACTGCACCGCCGCGTGCTGGCGCTGCCGGATGAAACCATCGTCATTCCCGGTCACGGCCCGGCGACGACCATCGGTGATGAGCGCGCTGACAATCCCTGGCTGCGGCAGCAGTAAAAAGCAGGAAAGATGACATTGTCGGAAGCGTAAATTGACAGCCGCGAACAGCGTTTGTTATGTTGGGTTTTCGAGAACGGATGGAAAGCCCTGATACATCATTCCCCCTGCGGTTCGCGTCCGAACCGGAAAATCAATGGCCGAACTTTGAGCATATTGACAAAGGAGACCTGAGGCCTGATGACTGTCGAAGCGTCGGGCGGATTCAAGCTTATGGCGACACCAGGAAATGCGGGACTTGAAGATGTCGTGGCCGCGCCCAGCGGCATTTGTTACATAGACGGCGACGCGGGAATCCTCTCCTATCGCGGCTATGACATTCACCAACTGGCCGGGAATTCGACCTTTGAAGAAGTCGTTTACCTGCTCTGGTACGGGCGGCTGCCGAAAAACGAAGAACTGGCTGAACTCGACGAAAAGCTCAAAGCCAGCCGCGAACTGCCTGCCGAAATCATCGCGCTGATGAAGTCGTTTCCGAACACGGCCAAACCGATGGATGTGCTGCGCACGACGGTTTCGGCCCTGGGCATGTACGACCCGGACACGAGCGACAATTCCATCGCCGCCAACTGGCGCAAGGCCGTGCGCCTGACCGCGCAGACCGCGACCATCGTGGCCGCGTATCACCGCATCCGCAACGGTCAGGAGCCGCTGCCATCAAAGCCGGAACTTGGCCATGCGGCCAACTTTCTGTGGCTGCTCAACGGCAAAGAGCCGCTGGATGTCGAAGCGCGGGCGCTTGACATTGCGCTGATCCTGCACGCCGATCACGAATTCAACGCTTCGACCTTTGCCGCGCGCGTGACGATTGCGACGCTGACCGATATGTATTCAGCGATCACGTCGGCCTGCGGCACGCTCGCCGGCCCGCTGCACGGCGGCGCCAACGAAGCGGTCATGAAAATGCTGCTTGAAATCGGCACGCCCGAAAAAGTTGACGGATACATCAGCGACGCGCTCGCCGCAAAGCAGAAGATTATGGGCATTGGCCATCGCGTTTACACGACCGAAGACCCGCGCGCCACGCACCTGCGCCGCATGTCCGAAGAGATCGGCAAACGCCAGGGCAATACGAAATGGTTCGAGATGTCAAAACGCATCGAAGACCTGGTGGTTGAGCATTTCCTGAAAGCGGGTAAGAAGCTGCGCGCCAACGTGGATTTTTATTCGGCGTCAACCTATTACATGCTCGGCATCACGATTGATCTGTTCACGCCGATCTTCGCCGTCAGTCGGATCAGCGGCTGGACGGCGCACGTCCTCGAACAGTTGCAGAACAACCGCCTGATTCGCCCGCGCGCTGAATACACCGGCGAACTGAATCTGAAATACGTTCCGATGGAGCAGAGATAAAACATGGCTGAAGTCGTGATTTACACCAAACCCGACTGTCCT
This sequence comes from uncultured Heliobacteriaceae bacterium, assembly GCA_964457105.1. Lineage (GTDB taxonomy): Bacteria > Acidobacteriota > Blastocatellia > RBC074 > RBC074 > DASRDU01. The sequence goes on along the minus strand of CAYWDW010000565.1, from coordinate 1,517 downwards.
TACTGCGCGAAAGCGATGGACTGGTACAACGCGCAGGGCATCGCCTTTACCGAAAAGAACGCGCAGGACAACCGCGCATATCGCCAGGAGATGTTCAGCTTCTCAAACGGCGACCCGACCGTGCCGGTGATTGTCGAAAACGGCAGCTTCAAACAGCAGGGCTGGGAAGGCCGGGGCTGAACGGTTCACGATTAAGCTGCCCGTGTGGCAGCTTGTGACAGTACGCGACTGTGAAGGAGTGATGTTTGTGACAGTACCGCGACCGTGAGGGAGCGGCGTGATCAAAGCAGCCACGAATGCACACGAACGAACACGAATTGCCCTGGCTGATTCGTGTTGATGCGTGTTCATTCGTGGCTGAAAACTTTTATGAGCAAAGCTGATTCATCGCGTCGTCGGTTTCTGCACCACAGCATCGCGCTCGGCCTCACCGCTTCGGCCCCATCAATCACATCGCCGCCTGAACCTGACGGTTCAATTACCGATGTCGTCGGAATCAAAGTCGGCCATTTCACCGATCAGCGCCACCCGACCGGCTGCACTGTGATTGTGTGCGAAGCGGGCGCAGTCGCAGGCGTGGACGTGCGCGGCTCAGCGCCAGGCACGCGCGAAACCGACCTGCTCAACCCCGTCAACACCGTGCAGCAGGTTCACGCCATCGTCCTTGCAGGCGGCAGCGCGTTCGGACTTGAAGCGGCAACGGGCGCGATGCGCTGGCTTGAAGAACACAACATCGGCTTTGAGACCGCAGGCGGGCGCGTGCCGATTGTGCCTGCAGCAGTGCTCTACGATCTCTCGGTCGGCAATCCAAAAATTCGCCCTGACGCCGAAGCCGGATACAAAGCCTGCAAAGCCGCGACCAGCAATAAACCCGCCGAAGGCAATGCTGGCGCGGGCGCGGGCGCAACCATCGGCAAGCTGTTCGGAATGAATCGCGCGATGAAAGGCGGCCTCGGCACAGCTTCAATCAAACTGCCGACGGGCCTTACTGTCGGCGCCATCGTGGCGGTGAATGCAGTCGGAGATGTCTTTGATCCGAAAACCGGCAAGCTCATCGCCGGAGCGCGCACGCCTGACGGCAAAGGTCTGGCGGGCACCATGGCCGCAATCCTGCGCGGCGAAAATCCGCCCTCACCCCTGAGCGGCACGAACACGACCATCGGCGCCGTAGCGACCAGTGCGAAACTCGACAAAGCCCAGGCCACCAAAGTCGCGCAGATGGCGCACGACGGCCTCGCCCGCACGATCAACCCGGTGCATACGACTTATGACGGCGACACAATCTTTGCGCTCGCAACCGGCAGTTCAACTCAGACAGCGAATGTCTCGCTGATCGGCGCGCTCGCCGCCGAAGCGATGGCGCTGGCGGTCGTGCGAGCAGTGATGGCGGCCAAAGGCATCGCAGGCTTGCCAGGCGCAGCAGAGATAAGTTAGCTGGTCTTCGGCATCGTGCTTGAGCGCCGTGCCTGATAGGGGTAGGAGGAACTGATTGGCTTCAGTCCCCCCTCCCTCCGAAC
>CAYWDW010000564.1:0-4374 GCA_964457105.1 uncultured Heliobacteriaceae bacterium | reverse complement strand
CGCCGCGAGTGTGGACTCACCCCACGCGAACGGCAACGCCGACGAGCGCCGCGCGGCGAAAGAGCGGACGGGGCTGTTTACTTCAGGCGTGGTGGCCACGCGCGATGGGCAACGGATCGCGCTGTTTTTCAGCGGCCGCAAACACGCCGGCGAGAATTTACAAGCGGTGCTCGCAGAGCGGGCCGCCGAGTTGCCGCCGCCGATTCAGATGTGCGACGCGCTATCTCGCAACACCCCAGGCCGCAACATGTCGGGCGAACTGGCGACGATCGTGGCCAACTGTTTGGCCCATGGTCGAAGACAGTTCGTCGATCTGGTCGAGCGGTTTCCCGAGCCGTGTCGCTATGTGCTGGAAACCTTGCAGGCCGTGTACAACCACGACGCGCAGGCCCGCGAGCAGAAGCTGTCGGCCGACGCGCGGCTGGCGTTTCATCGTGACCGTTGCAACGAGCGCGTCTTTTGCTGAGTGGTAATTTGGAGAGCCTGGGTTTTTGAGGGCCAGGTTATTTCAGAATTCACCAGCTCGGCGGGAGGCGTGATCGATGGGCAAGCCGGATATGCACGAGCGCCCACGCCATCAGCAGATGCCTGCGATCTTGCTTAAAATTCATCTTTCATTCCTCCTGTCATCTCAGCTTCAGGGGGCACGGTTTGGATTCTCAGCCCGCCAGGCAGGATGCCCAATGGCATTAAGTTATAGCGGTTTTCAATTGCGTGCGCCCGGAACAGTACAGGGAGCGGTAGCGACCTGGTGCCTCCGGGGGTACGCCTTCAACGGCGCCAGGTCGCTACCGCTCCCTGTACTGTTCCGGGCGCAGGTCGCACGCATCAGCAAACCGCTATAAGCAGAAGAGAGATGACGGAACAGACGGAAATAACGGAACAGACGGAAATAACAGAACAGACGAAACCAGGCCGATTCAGCACAGGTTTGGGCTTCCGTTCCTTCCGTTCCTTCCGTTTGTTCCGTCATCTCTCTTCCGGCTTGTTCTCTCGCTTAACTTAACGAACACGCCAGACTTTTCAAATGCGCGTTGAGACTGGAAAAGACTTAACGCTGCGGCTATCATCGGGCCACTTCAAGGAGGTAGACCAAAGTGCCTAATCCCTTTGCAATTCAACGATCAATGCAATCAGACATTGCAATCATCACGCTCGAAGGCTTTGTTGACGCACATACCGCGCCGCAATTTGAACAGGCCGTGCAAAGCGAAATTGACGCCGGACATTTTCGTCTCGCCGTGGATTGCGCGAAGCTCAATTATATTTCTTCCGCCGGACTCGGCGTGTTTATGAGCTTTGTCGAGGAGGTGCGCGAACACGATGGCGACATCAAAATCTGCGGCCTCACACCCAAAGTCAGACACACCTTTGAAATTCTCGGTTTCCAGGATTTGTATGACATGCCTGAAGACCTGGCCGCTGCGATTCAGCGTTTTGCCGCAACTCCGGTGAAGGAGGGCTGAAGATGGCTGCTGTCGAGAGGAAGTTCACGCTGCACGTTCCGTCATCAACTGAAAACCTCGCCCTCATCCGCGAGTTCGTGACGACGGTCGGGTCCCAGGCCGGCATGAATGAAACCGATGTTGGCAAGCTCGAACTGGCGGTTGATGAGGCCTGCGCCAATGTCATCGAACACGCTTACGGTCACGACACGTCAAAGGAAGTCATGATTCGCGCCATCCTCGATGACGAAGAGCTGCGCATTGAAATCATTGACACCGGCAAGGGCTTCGACCCGGCGCTGATTCCGCAACAGGAACTGGAAAAGCTCGTCGCCGAACGCAAATCCGGCGGCCTCGGCCTGCGGCTGATCAGAACGCTGATGGATGAAGTGCAGTATGAAATCGTGCCAGGCCAGAAAAACGAACTGCGCATGACCAAACGCATTCGCAAATCCTGAAACACTACCAGGTCCGCACTATGTCTCAAATGCTCGATGCCTCGCGCCTGGAGGCGCTGCTTGAATCAGCGCAACTGCTGCACGCCTCGCTTGATCTTGACGATCTGCTGAAGCATCTGCTGCGCACGGTCATGGGTCGCCTGGTGGTCAGCAAGGGGCTGATTGCGGTTGCCGCTGACGGCGTGATGAAACTGGCGCTCGTGCGCGGGCTGTCGAAGCTGAAGGCCGGCCCTGAGTTTGATGAAAGCGCCGCGCGTGAGGCCGGCATCAGAATCCTGCTGCCGATTGGCGACGAAACGCAGCCGGTCGGCGTGCTGGGCCTCGGCGCGTCAATGTCGGGCGAGATCAGCGACGAAGAACTTGATTTCGTCAGCGCGCTGCTCGGCATCGCGGCGAGCGGCATTGAAAATGCCCGCGCGCACCGCGAAGCGCAACGGCTCAATCAGGATCTCGATCAGAAGGTGCAGGAACTGCGCGCCCTGCTCGACCTGGTGCGCGGGCTGACGGCGACGCTTGAACCGGACGACGTGGCGCGCCTGCTGGCGCTGACGCTGGCCGGGCGCTGGGCGATCAGAAAATATGCGGTGATTGCGTGGAAGGAAGGTCATCCCGATGTGCTGCGGCACAAGGGACTGGAGCTGCCTGATCTTTCAGCCTGCAAACAACTGATGAATGAACTGGCCGAAGCGCAGATGACTGAGAACCTGCCCGCTGGTGAACTGAAAGCATCGCTGCTGGCGCAGCAGTGCGCCGTCATCTTTCCGATTCGTTCCGCCGATCAGAGCAGCGGCGGGCTGGTGCTGCTTGGCGCGCGACCGGGCAATCTGAAATTCAGCGAAGCCGATCTTGAATTCGGCGCGGGCCTCGTCACGCAGGCCGCCGTCGCCTTTGACAATTCGTGGTATTTCAAAGAAACGCTCGAAAAGAAAAAGATCGAGCAGGAACTGACGCTGGCCGCCAACATTCAGTCCACGCTCTTTCCCGCTGAAATGCCCCGGCTCACGGGCTTTGACCTTGCGGCGCGCAACCGTCCGGCGCGACACTGCGGCGGCGATTATTACGACGCGCTGCCCGTGCCTGCCACCGGCCACGTGCATCTGCTGTGTGTCGCTGACGTGTCTGGCAAAGGCCTGCCCGCGTCGCTGCTGATGAGCAATATGCAGGCGACGCTGCGCGCCCTGCTCGGTCGCATTCCTTCGCTGACTGAACTGGCCTCGCACACCAACGCGCTGCTTTACGCGACGACGCCATCGAATAAATACGTCACAGCCATTCTGGTTGAAATTGATCCGGTGACGGGGCGCTGCCGCTTCGTCAACGCGGGGCACACCGACTGCCTGCTGCTGCGGGCGAGCGGCGAAGCTGAATGGCTCAAATCAACCGGCACGCCGCTCGGCCTGATGCCGCCTGACATCCTCGCCCTGACCACGCCTTACGAAGAACGCGAATTTGAAGTGCAGCCGGGCGATCTGATCGCGCTCTTTTCGGACGGCGTGACCGAAGCTCAGAATGAAAGCGATGAAGAATACGGCGAAGCCAGAGTCGCTGATTTCATGCGCCGGATTCGCGGCGAATCGGCGCAGGTCATGGTGGATCTGGTCTTTGATGAAATAGACCGTTTCGCCGGCGCGGCGCCGCAATTTGACGACATTACGCTGCTGATTCTCAAACGCGCAGCACACTCCGCCTGACATGCGACTGACTCCTGATGGCTGAAGGAGTCAGTTATGATCTGAATCTGTTGCCGTATGGTTTATCTGAAAAGTCTGATCGTCTGGTTAGTCATCATGGTGGCCGAGACGCTGCACGGCATTCTGCGCACGCTTTTTCTCGCGCCATTCATCGGTGATTTCAGAGCGCGGCAGATCACTGTGCTGAGCGGCGCTTTAATCATCCTGGCGGTGACCTGCCTTTTTGTGCGCTGGCTGCGGGCTGAAAACAAGGCGCAACTGCTCGGCATCGGGCTGCTGTGGGTGATGCTGACCGTGAGCTTTGAAATCGCGCTCGGACGGCTGCTGCATTTTTCGTGGGACAGAATCCTGTCTGATTACAACCTGCCCAAAGGCGGTCTGCTTTCGCTCGGCCTGCTGATCATGGCGCTCGCACCACTCATCGCGGCCAGGTGGCGCGGCCTCAAACCGGACCGGCAACAGCCACTGACTTCCTGATCGCCGCCACCCCAGCCAGACACATTGAAGCTTTAAGAAATCTGCCCTTGTCTGCGCAGCGGACGAATTCAATGGCGGCGGGTGCAACCCGCCGAAGCGAACAGAACAATATACCGACTCCGCAAAGAGTCGCATTACGCTTTGTTACTGCGTCCCTTTCAGGGACGGTGGTGCATGGCACGCAACGGCGGGTTGCACCCGCCGCTATTGAATTCATCCGCTTCGCGGATCAGCCGAACTCATCCGCTTCGTGGATCAGCCGAACTCATCCGCTTCGCGGATCAGCCGAACTCATCCGCTGCG
>CAYWDW010000563.1:0-4387 GCA_964457105.1 uncultured Heliobacteriaceae bacterium | reverse complement strand
ATGACAGTAACGGGCGCGCCCCAGGTCTGTCAATCGGGCAGAGAACAGCTCTGAACTGTCAGATCGCTGAACCTTTCTGGTCTTGCTTTCAACTGAAAGCTGGTGAACATCTGTCGTTCAATAGAACACGGATTGAACTGCTGCGACGGAGCGAAGCGGATCAGCTCCGGCTCAATCAATGGCCTCAGTTCAATCCGCATTCGATGCAGCCTGCGATTAACTTTTCTGCCACGGAAGGACCCGGACTTGCCGGATTTGACTATTGGCAACCGAGTGCGTATCGTTTGCCCTCCCCCGCTGCCAGGCAGCATTGTCGTTGCCAGATCCTGATTTTTTGCCCCACCCCGCATGTCCGCACAAACTGACAACAGATCATTGAAAATCGTCGCCATCGGCGGTGGCACCGGCCTGTCCACGTTGCTCGCCGGTCTCAAGCCTTATTTGTGCGCGGGCCAGCGCGCCAGCGACCAGAACGCTGAAACGCCGGGACTGCCAACTGAAGGCGCGGCGATTGAAACGCCGACGATCTCGCTGACGGCGATTGTGACCGTGACCGATGACGGCAAAAGTTCCGGGCGGTTGCGCGAGGAGTTCGGGATTCTGCCGCCGGGCGACATTCGCAGTTGCCTGATTGCCCTGGCGCGTGATGACCGGATTGTGACGCGGCTCTTTCGGCATCGCTTTCGCAGCGACGGGCCGCTTGACGGGCATTCGCTCGGCAACCTCGTGATGGTGGCGCTGACGCAGATGAGCGGCGACTTTCTGACGGCGATTGAACAGACGAGCGCGCTGCTCGGTTGTGCGGCGCGCGTGCTGCCTTCGACGCTCAGTTCGGTTGATCTGACCGCTGAAGTCGGCGGGCAGATGGTCAAAGGTCAGCGCGCCATCAAATCGCTGAGCGAAGCGCGACGCTTGCCGATTCGCAACCTCGCGATCACTCCGGCCACGGCGCGCGCGCTGCCCGAAGCGATTGAGGCGATTCTGGCCGCCGACGTGATTACGCTCGGCCCCGGTTCGCTTTTTACCAGCGTGATTCCCAACCTGCTGGTGGATGGCATTGCCGAAGCGATTGGGCGTTCGCAGGCCGTGAAAATTTACATCTGCAACGTGATGACCGAAGCCGATGAAACGGACGGCTTCACGGCTGAAGCTCACGTCGCTGAATTGCTCAGTCTCGGGCGCGGCCTGAAACTGGATTACGCGCTCTTTAACTCCGCGCCGATTTCGCCTGAAATGCGCCAGCGCTACGCCGCCGAAAAAGCCTGCGTGCTCGATCCGCCGCCGGGTGAATATTCGGCTTCCGGCGAAGTCCGATTCATTTCAATCCCGCTCGCCTCAGAAGCCCGCGCCGTGCGCCACGACCCTGATAAATTAAGTCGCGCGGTTTTTGCGCTGCTTCACTTATAATGCCCACGCCCGGCTGCCCCCAGGCTTTTTGAATCCCGATTCAGAGGACACGAACTGTGAACAACCCTGTCAATGTTTTGATTCTCGCTGCCGGTCTGGGCACGCGCATGAAAAGCGACCAGGCCAAGGTCCTGCACAAAATCGGCGGCCAGACCATGCTCGGACTTGTGCTGCGCGCCGCCGCCCGACTCAATCCTGAAAAGATCATCGTCGTCATCGGACATCAGGCCGCCGAGGTCGAAGCCGCCGCGCGCGCGGCGCTCGCGCCTGAGCTGGCCGAACGGCTGAGCTTCGTGCTGCAAACCGAACAGAAGGGCACCGGCCACGCAGTGCTGACCGCGCGCGAAGCCTTTCAGCACGGGCGCGGCTCGCTCGTCGTGCTTTACGGTGACGCGCCGCTCGTCAAAACTGAAACGCTGCGCAAAATGATCGAAGTCCACGAAGCCGGGCGGCACGGCACGACGCTGCTGACGATTGATCTGAAAAACCCGCCGGCTTATGGCCGCATCATCCGCGACCGTGAAGGCCGCTTTCAGACCATCGTTGAAGACAAGGACTGCACGCCCGCACAGAAAGCCATCACTGAAATCAATCCGGGCTTTTACTGCTTCGACATTGCCGCGCTTGTGCCAGCGCTTGAACAGCTCAGACCGATCAACGCGCAGGGCGAATATTACTTAACCGATGTGCCGGAACTGATGATGCAGGCGGGCCGCACCGTGGCGACCGTGCTGCACAACGACCCGGAAGAACTGGCCGGCGCCAACAATCGCGCCGAAATTGCGCAACTCTGGCAGCGGCTGCGCGGCGAAATTCTCAACCGCCTGATGCTCGACGGCGTGACGATTGTTGATCCCGCTTCGACTTACATTGACGCTGACGTGCAGATCGGACGCGACACGATCATTCACCCGCAGGTCATCATCGAAGGCGATTCGCGCATCGGCAGCCACTGCGAAATTCATGCCTGGTCGCATCTCACCAGGGTTGACATCGGAGACGGCTGCACGATCAACAATTCGTGCGTGATCGTGGACAGCAAACTGACGGCGAGCAACAGCGTCGGCCCGTTTGCGCATTTGCGCATGCAGGCTGAACTCGCCGCAGAAGCCGTGATCGGCAATTTTGTCGAGGTCAAGAAATCGAAGATCGGGCGCAGGTCCAAATCCATGCATCTGACTTACCTCGGCGATGCGACGATTGGCGAGCGCGTCAACATTGGCGCGGGCACCGTGACGTGCAATTACGACGGCAAAAACAAGAACCCGACCCTGATCGAAGACGACGTGAAGATCGGTTCAGACACGATGCTGGTGGCGCCGGTGCGCGTCGGTCGCGGCTCAATGTCAGGCGCCGGTTCAGTCATCATCACAGACGTGCCGGAGGATTCGCTCGTCGCAGGCGTGCCGGCGAAAGTCAAAAGAAAACTCAAAGACTAACGTTCATCCACAAAGCTGCACGAAGAAAGAAGAGAAGAAAGGAGAAAAGAGAAATGGCGATCAGGTGATTGCGAATTTCCCTGGCTCCCTTTCACCTTTATCTTCGTGCTTCCTTCGTGCGGCTTCGTGGACAGAATTTTTCGGAGTCCAGAACTATGTGCGGGATTGTTGGTTATGTTGGCAGTCAGCAGGTTGTCTCGGTGGTGATTGAAGGGCTGCGGCGGCTGGAATATCGCGGCTACGATTCGGCGGGCATTGCCGTCGTTGATGCCAGGGGCGAAATGCAGGTGCGGCGCGCAAGCGGCAAGCTGCGCAAGCTGGAAGAGACGATTCGCAAAAATCCGCTGGAAGGCGATTACGGCCTCGGTCACACGCGCTGGGCCACGCACGGTCGCCCGACCGAAGAGAACGCGCATCCGCACCGTTCAAGCAACGGGCGCATCTGTGTCGTGCACAACGGCATCATTGAAAATTACCTTGAACTCAAACGCGAACTGCAAAAGCAGGATCATCACTTTCAGTCTGAAACCGACACCGAAGTGGTCGCGCACCTGATTGAAAACCACCTGCGCCACCGGCCTGAACTCGGACTTGAAGGCGCGTTCCGCGAAACGCTCAAACAGATTCGCGGCATCTATGCGCTGGTGGCGCTCTCGGCTGATGAACCTGAAAAGCTGGTGGCCGCTCGCCTGGGGCCGCCGGTCGTGGTGGGACTGGGCGAAGGCGAATACTTCGTGGCTTCGGACATTCCGGCGATCCTGCAGCACACGCGCGAAGTGTTCTTTCTCGGTGACGGGGAAATGGCCGTGATTACCCGCGCCGGAGTGCGTGTCTCGGACCTTGCCGGCCACGAGATCGAACCGAAGCTGCAGCACATCACCTGGGATCCGGTGCAGGCTGAAAAGGGCGGGTTCAAGCATTTCATGCTCAAGGAAATTTACGAGCAGCCGCGCGCCGTGCGCGACACGACGCAGAACCGCGTCTCGCTCGACACGGGCCGCATTTACCTTGATGAAATGCAGATCACGCCCGACGAGTTCCGCCACTTCACCGACCTCAAAATCGCCGCGTGCGGCACGGCCTGGCATGCCGCGCTTGTCGCCAAATATCTGATCGAAGAACTCGCCCGCGTGCCGGTCGAAGTTGATTACGCTTCGGAGTTTCGTTACCGCAATCCGATTCTCTCGCCGACCACGCTGATGATGGTGATTTCGCAGTCGGGCGAAACCGCCGACACCCTGGCCGCGCTGCGCGAAGCCAGGGAGAAGGGCTGCAAATCAATCGCGATCTGCAACGTGCAGGGCGCGATGATGACGCGCGAGGCCGACGGCACGATTTACACGCACGCCGGGCCTGAAATCGGCGTCGCATCAACCAAGGCCTTCACTTCGCAGATGGTCGCCGCTTACATCTTCGCGCTCTATCTGGCGCAGGAACGCGGCACGCTCAGCGAAGAGAAACTGAAATGGCACGTCCGCCATCTGTCCGAACTGCCGGTGAAGATGGAAAAGCTGCTCAACAATCCCGAAATTGATTACGAA
>CAYWDW010000562.1:0-4394 GCA_964457105.1 uncultured Heliobacteriaceae bacterium | reverse complement strand
CCGGACTCTGGAATTTCAAGCTAACTTGTTGACTCCTAACATCGCAACAACTCTATTAGCCTGGCGAGCTACCGTATTGTTTGACTCAAGACTCCATGCGGCTGGTCCCCGGCTTTGCAAATCATACTGAATCACCTGCCACGTGGTTAAATCCACGGGGGCGCTTACTCCGGTCGCCGCGCCGCTCTGGCCGGTGTGGCGCGTGTTGTTTGTCTCGTTCGTCTCGGCAATCGCGTTCTCGCTATCCACCAGCACATAAATCAAATTCCCTTTGAACGTCACCGTGCCGCTGAGCGCCAAACTGAGATTGGCGCTCGCGCTCGCGGCAATGCTGTTGGTAACGTTGACGAAGCCGAGCAGCGCGTCCGTGGCAGCATTGAACTGGCCATTAGCATCGCGGTCTTCAAAGGCGATGACCCGGAACTGCGCACCGGTCGCTGTGCTGCCGATGTTATTGATCGTGACGCCAAGTTTACCTGAGATAATCAGTGACTGACTGTCAGTGGTCAGGCCTGAAGTATCGAGGGCCGTGACGGTGAGGTCCGCATTGCTTTGCGCTGCGACAGGCTGCACCGGGGGCGTCGCGGCTGGATCAGGTTTATTTCCTGCTGCGGCGCGTGCCGCCGGGCCGAGGGCGGGCTGGGAGGTCATAACCAGACTCAGCAGCCAGACCAGACCGCAGCGAAACGGGAATGGCGACGTGTGACTGCGGCGGCGTGAAACCGGCTGGCTGAGGCTGTCCTGTGAATTCGTCCTGTTGGTTCTCTTCATCACTCAATCCTTCTGCGGTATGGAATGTTTCTGTCCTGCTCTTCAGGCTGACGACTGAATCAGGCGAACGGCTAACAGGTCGGCGGACTGATCGGAATGGTCAGGCGCGGCGCGGTCGTGTGGGTGAGCGCGTGCAGGTTGCGCCCCTGCTGCCAAGCTGAAGCCGTGTTGTGTGCGTTCGGGTTGAAATTCAGCGCGGCGCCGAGCAGGCCCGCATCCCCTGTTGCCCAGAGCTTCATCCAGCCGCTGTGTCCCGCCGGGATGACCGTGCCGATGCGCGGCGTAGTGCGCGGAAAGCTGGCGGAAAGCAAGCTTTTGAACTGACAACTGCCCGCGCTGACGGTAAAGCTGTGGCTCTGCTCCAGATCATCAAAGAGCAGTCCGAAGAGCGACCCGACCGAAGCAGCGCTCGCCGAAAGGTCGCCGCCCAGCCGGTTGATGATCAGCATTGTCGCGTTGCCCTCCGCCAGGCTGGCGATGGCGTCCACGACCAGCACGCGCGGCGCGGGGTTGTAATGCGCGCCGTCAAAGGCGAGCGTGGCGGTAGCGGATGCCCCGTCGCAGGCGGCGGGCGTGGCGGAGACAGCCGCAAACGACTCGGCATTCAGATTGGCGGCCTGGCCCGACGAAAACCTGACGTAAGCGTCGCCGATCAGCGCGTTGAACTGCACCGGGCAGCCGGTGGTTTTGTCTACGGCGACAACCACCAGATAACCCGTCACTCCGGGATCAACGTCGGAGGCCAGCAGCGCGACGGTCTGGTTCGGCGTCAGGCAGAGGTAGGTGTTGGCCGCCGAGCAGGTGCCGCCCTCGACAAAGAACAGATGCACGAAGACGGTTCGCCCCGGATCGGTGTTGGTCAGATTGATGCGCGTGTTCTCAGCGCCGGGGTTACTCGCGCTTGAGGTGTAGAGGTTGTAAATCAGCGCCGAGCCGGGCTTCTGGCTGCTGGCCGAAGAGGTCGGCGGCGCAACCGTTCCCGGCCCCGCTTCGGGACAGTCCGGCGGCGTGCAGTCGCTGCCTTTGAGCGGCGTGGTGGCGGTGGCGGAATTGTTCGAGAGATCCGGATCGCTGACAGCGGAGCTGACGGTGGCCGTGTTGCGGAGGACGCTGTGCGCGGATGCCGTCACTATGGCCGTCAGCGTCACCGTCACGGTCGCGTTGATGTTGAGCGTCGGGAACGTGACCGTCCGGTTACTGCCTGTGCCCCCGCAGACGCCGCCTCCGGTGGCCGCACAGTTCTGAAAGGATGTCCCCGCAGGCAATGTGTCTGTCATGGTAATCCCGCTGGCAGTGACCGGCCCCAGATTGGTCACGGTGATCTGCCAGGTCAGCCTGTCGCCCGCTGAGACAGGGCCGGGCGTGCCGTTCTTGGTGATGGCCAGATCGGCGCTGCCCTGCACCGTCAGTTGAAAACTTCGTGTCGTGGCTGCACCGCAATTGTCCATAGCCGTCACCGTGACCGTGAAACTGCCGACCGGACCGGCGTTGCTGATCGTAATTGCGCCGGTCGCCAGATTGCCGCCCAGACCGCCCGTGAAGCCGGAGGCCGAAGCAGTCAGCGAGATGATCGAACCGTTGTCTGTCGGGGGTGAGTCAGGGATAACGGTCGTTCCCGCGCCAGGCATGAGGCTGACGGGTGAGAGATAGTTTCCCATCTCTGGCGGCGTATTGGCCGTCACGTTCACGATCAGGGTGCCGGTGGCAGGCAGGCCGTCACCGTCCGTGACCTGCAGGGTGACATTTTGTGTGCCGATGGCGGCATTGCACGCGGCGGCGACAGTGGCTGAAATCACGCCGCTGCTGTTGGTGAGGTTACTGATCGCAAGGCCTGGCGGAGCGGCAGTAACTGTGACGACGAGACTCCCTGACGGAGTCTCGTCGTCACTCACTGTGGCGAGAGTTGAAATGGTTCCGGCGCTCCCCTGCTGTCTTGCAATCGTGGCCGGGACGACAGGGCTTTTGCAAAGTCAGGGGGAAATGCCCTGAATGAGTTGTAATGCTTCCTTCCAATGCGCGGCGTAGTGGCGTCGCGCTTGCGCGCAGTTTTCCCAGCCCAACCAACGCAGTAGGCCAATCAAGAGGTTATTGAAGACGGCCATGCACTGTGCCGCACGCCCGGATTTCATCCGACAGGCATCTTCACCAAAGGTGACATCACGACGATAGTGCAAGCCGTTCTCAATGCTCCAATGTTGCCGTGTGAAGGTGAGCAAGTCGGCAGCGCTGGTCTGCCTCGCTGGTAAAGACGTAATGCCATACACCGTTTGCGTGGTGACCTTGCCGCTGCGCAGGTCTGTGCGCGTGCGGTGCAGGACAAACGCTTGTTCCAGGTCGGGCCAATCCAGCCTGTTCGACAAGCGCGCACTGACCGACAGTTGACGCTCTTCGACGCGCCCGTGGCCTTTGTCGTACTGTGTCACCGTAGACAAATCCGCTGGTGCCGCCGCCGTCGGCGCAAACGCCCGTTCCAATTGTTCGTACAAACCCTTCTGATTCTTTTTGACGAACCACAGATAGTCGCCGCCGCCTTTGACGATCTGGCGGGAGAGCGCACGTTGCGCTTGCATCGCATCGCCACTGATGATTTTCCCCTGTAAAGCCACGGTTTTCAGCAGGGCCGGGGCGGCGGTGATTTCATTGCTTTTCGTCCCCACCGCCGCTTCTGCCACCACGACATTGGTCGTGGCTTGTTGTCAGGCCAGCAAATGCACGCCTTGCGTGGCACCACCGGGAATGGTGCCACACAAGGTTTTGCCGTCCAGATTGTAGAGCGCCACTGCCGCGGCTTCGTCCTGTGACAGCCAGACCCGTGCTTGCTCTTCCCACTCGGAGACGGCGAGGCCGCGCTGCAATAAGCGCCGAAAGGTACTATGATGCGGCATGCGCGGCCAATTGAGGTGCAAGTGTTTCCGCAGCCAGGCCGCGCGTTCCTGCGCCCACTGCGCAATGGCGCCGGGCTTGTCCTCGCCGGTCAACTTCGCCAGCACGAAGATCATCAGCAGCGGGCGCAACGCATAGCGCACCCCGCGCGCCGCACGTTGATCGGTCAGTTGTGACAACATTTCTTCCAAACTGCGTAACACGGCAGGATTTTCCCAACACTTTTCGCTATCCTGTTCCATAAAAGTCCTCCTTTGATGCGGGCGTGTTTGGCGACACTTCTTTCAACCCACATTGAAGGAGGCACTTCCTCTTACTTGTCAAGCCTTCGGCTGCAAAACTGACTTTGCAAAAGCCCTGGCCGGGACGATGACCGGGGCCGCATTAGCTCTCCTGAGATAACCATTGAAATGGAACCGGTGATCTGAGTCCGGGTCGGTCTGACTGAGGCCGCCGACCTCGGTCTGGCTGATCAGAAACGAGGCTGTCAGCGACGCGCCGGGCGCAAGCGTGCCGAACTGGAACCCAAGTGCGAGCGAAACATCTTCGGGCGCGCCGGACGGAACGCCGTTGGTGTTGTCGAGACTGCCGGTGACAAGGTGCTGCGTGATGTCGCCGAAGAGAAAGCCGGGTTCGTCAATCTCCCACGCTGACGGCGCAAGGCTGCCCGCTGGCGCGCCGGGCGGGAGCGAGAGCGCAACCAGAGTGCCGTACTCGTTGAAGAAGGTGTTGAGACTGCG
>CAYWDW010000561.1:0-4403 GCA_964457105.1 uncultured Heliobacteriaceae bacterium | reverse complement strand
GATACACCCTCTGTGAACCTCTGCGGCCTCTGTGGTGACTTCCCTTGTTCCGGGCTTTCGTGGCCTGCTTCAGGTGGAATGACGGGAAGCTTGCCTGATGCCGTCGCCGGACATCGCCAGGACTTTTTGAGCCGCATTGAGTTGCTCCTCATTGCCAACCAACCCCATCAGGTCATTGGCTCGTAAAATGGCGGTTGGTTCAGGGTTGGTGATCAACTCCCGGTCACGCAGGATGGCGACCACCGACGCGCCGACTGTCGCTCGCAGGTTCGCCTCGGCCAGCGACCGGCCTGCCAGCGCATTGTCTGCTTCCAGCCGCAGCCAGATGATGCCGATGTTATCGCTGGCGCTCAACAGATCGTGCAGCAGTTGTCGTTCCTGCTCGGTGTTGATGCTCGTGTCGTAATAATCACCGCGCACGGCATCGGCGTATTCCTGAACTTTGCTCAAAGGGAAGCCCAGTTGCAGCAGGGTTCGGCGCACGATTTGTAAGCCGCCTTCGAGTTCGGGATGAATCACCTCCTGCGCTCCCAGCGAGGCCAGGCTTTTCACCCCCGCGGTTGTCGCGGCGCGCGCGATGATCGGCAGGTCAGGAGCTTCTCGGCGCGCTGCGGCGACAATGACGCCGGTCGTCGCTTCTTCAGGGATCGTCACCACCAGCAGGCGCGCGCGCCTCAGTCCGGCATGCGCCAGCACTTCCGAGTTGCCCGCATCGCCATACAGCGTCGGCACGCCCTGCGCGTCCAGCGCTTCGACCCGCAAGGCGTCCGAATCAATCACCAGACGGGGAACGTTGAGCCGGGTCAGAACATTGACGATGTGCTGTCCGACTCGACCGTAACCGATGACCACCACGTGATCGGAAAGAGCCTCTGCCGCCGGAGCGGGAGCCGGGCCGTGCCGGTTCATCCACTTCCAGATGGTCGGGAATTTTTTCAGCCACTTCTCCGTGATGCCGATGGAGCCGAACATAAGCGGGTTGACCGTGATGGAGATCAACGCTCCGGCGAGAATCAACGAATACTGCTCCTGCCTGAGCAGCCC
Source organism: uncultured Heliobacteriaceae bacterium (assembly GCA_964457105.1). Taxonomy (GTDB): domain Bacteria; phylum Acidobacteriota; class Blastocatellia; order RBC074; family RBC074; genus DASRDU01. Next base: position 3,359 of record CAYWDW010000561.1, on the reverse strand, counting down.
CAAAGCCAGGCCCGCCTGACCCAGAATAAAGGAAAACTCTCCGATCTGACTGCGGCCCGCCGCAATCACCAGAAAGGTGTGAGCCGGGCGGGGAATCAAAAATCCCGAAAACAAAGTCAGCACGTATTTCCCAATGACGATCAGGGCCGACAACGCCAGCACAGGCCCGATGTTGCTCGCCAGATAACGCGGATTGACCAGCATCCCAATCGAGACGAAAAACAGTACGGCGAAGGCATCGCGGAAGGGCAGCAGGTCGGCGCTCACCTGATGGCTCAGCGGCGATTCGCCGACGACGACTCCGGCGACAAACGCCCCGAGCGCCAGCGAAACGCCGAATAATTTTGCGGCTCCCCACGCCGTGCCTAAGGAAATCGCCAGCGCCGCCAGAATGAACAGCTCGCGCGAGCCGGAACGGGCGACGCGCTGCAGGAGCCAGGGAATCAGTTTTTTCCCGACAAACAGCATGAGCGCAACGAAGGCCGCCGCCTTGAGCAGTGTCAGGCCGAGCGTGCCCCAGGCAATGCCACTCGTTCCCGCAGCCATCCCCGGCATAAGAATCAGGATTAAGATGGTCGCCAGGTCTTCAAAGACCAGCCACCCAATCGCCGCCTGGCCGTGCGGCGTGTTGAGCAGGCCGTGATCCATCAAGCCTCTGAGCAGGACCACCGTGCTGGCCACCGAGATGGCCAGGCCTAACACCAGACTCGCCGGTTTCGACCAGCCCCAGGCCTGGGCCAGCCAGTAGCCCAGCACGGTCGCAATGATCGTCTGGCCGAGCGCGCCCGGAATCGCAATATCCCTGACCTTCCAGAGGTCGCTGAGCGAAAAATGCAGGCCGACGCCGAACATCAGAAAGATCACTCCCAGTTCGGCCAACTGGCTGACGGTCGCAACATCACCCACAAAGCCGGGCGTGAAGGGACTCATGACGATCCCCGCCAGCATATAACCGACAATGGTCGGCAGGCCGATGCGCCTGGCGATCACTCCGCCGACGAACGCCAGCACCAGTGCGACAGCAATGTTAATCAGCAACGGTAATTCGTGCATGCGATCTCCGCGTTGATGCTCCTTCGTCCAGGTCCTTCCGATCTGCTCAACGACTGGCGCAGTATAAGGCTCATCCGGCACGGGAAAAACACCTGGGCGTCTCTCCGTTGCGGCAAAGTTAAGCAGGTCGGCAAAAGTTCTGAGGGATAAAGAATGCAAGTGGCCTTTCATTCAAGCCTTCGCCTCAATTCATAATCCCGCAAAATTTTTGCCCAGGTGCTTATAGCGGTTTGCTGATGCGTGCGACCTGCGCCCGGGACAGTACAGGGAGCGGTAGCGACCTGGTGCCTCCGAGGGTACGCCTTCAACGGCACCAGGTCGCTACCGCTCCCTGTACTGTCCCGGGCGCACGCAATTGAAAACCGCTATAATGCCATTGAGCTAAAGCTGAAACTCCAAACACCGTCTTCTGGTGAAACCAGATTTATTCAATGCCTGTGCCTGCTTACGAGCCGGCCTGGGCTGCCGCCTCGTCTTCAGTAGGGCGCGCGTTACCGGTCTCCTCTCTGTCTTCGCCGACCTCGTCGCGCAGGCGATGTTCCCAGGCGGCTTTGATGAAGCTCGTAAACAATGGATGCGGCGCGAGCGGCTTCGATTTCAGTTCGGGATGGAACTGACAGCCGAGGAACCAGGGATGATCGGCGAGTTCGATGATCTCAACGAACCTGCCATCCGGCGATTTGCCCGAAAAGACCAGCCCGTTTTCGGCCAGGCGATCTTCAAAGGCCGGGTTGAATTCGTAGCGGTGGCGGTGGCGTTCGGAAATCTGTTCCGCGCCGTAAACAGTATTCGCCAGCGAACCCGGTCGCAGGTTGCACGGATAAGCGCCGAGGCGCATCGTCCCGCCCAGGTTTTCAACGCCGAGCAGGTCGCGCAGCTTGAAGATGACCGGCTGCGGCGTGTCCGGGGCGAACTCTGTTGAGTCGGCCAGTTCCAGCCCGGCGACGTGACGCGCATATTCAATCGAAGCGCACTGCATGCCGAGGCAGATGCCGAAGAACGGTTTCTTTTCGCGGCGCGCATAACCGATGGCGCGAATCATGCCGTTGATGCCGCGTTTACCAAAACCGCCCGGAACCAGAATTGCGTCAACTTCGCGCAGCCGGTCTTCCCAGCGGTCATCGGTCATCAGTTCCTCGCTTTCAATCCACTGAAACCTGACCTTGACGTTGTTGGCAAAACCGCCGTGCATCAGCGCTTCGTTGAGGCTTTTGTATGAATCCTCAAGCTCGACGTATTTGCCGACGATGCCGATGGTGACGGACTGCTTCGCGCTGTGCAGGCGCGTGACGAGCGCCTGCCACTGCCGCAGATCAGTGTCGCCAAGCGGCAGCCGCAGCAGTTCGACGATCAGTTCATCAATGCCTTCACGATTGAAGACCAGCGGGATTTCATACACCGATTTGACATCGGGCGCCGTGATGACGGCCTCGGTCGGCACATTGCAGAAGAGTGAAATCTTGGCCTTCATCTCGCGCGGCAGGTCGCGTTCGGTGCGGCAGATCAGAATGTCCGGCTGAATGCCGATGCCGAGGAGTTCCTTGACCGAATGCTGCGTCGGCTTGGTCTTGAGTTCACCCGAAGCCGCAATCCAGGGCACCAGCGTCAGGTGAACGAAGATCGAATTGTGGCGTCCGACTTCGTTGGCCATCTGCCGAATCGCTTCCAGGAAAGGCAGCGATTCGATGTCGCCAACCGTGCCGCCGATTTCGACGATGACAACATCAACCGCGTCCGAGATGGCTTTGATGTTGTCCTTGATCTCGTTGGTGACGTGCGGAATGACCTGAATGGTTTTGCCCAGGTAATCGCCGCGCCGTTCCTTTTCGATGACCGACAGATAAATGCGTCCGGTCGTCCAGTTGTTGGCTTTGGTCAGTTGCGCGCGCGTGAAGCGTTCGTAATGGCCGAGGTCCAGATCGGTTTCTGCGCCGTCGTCAGTGACAAAGACTTCGCCGTGCTGAAAGGGCGACATCGTGCCGGGATCAACGTTGATGTACGGATCGAACTTGAGCAGCGTGACTTTCAGCCCGCGCGCTTCGAGCAGGGCGCCAATCGAAGCCGCCGTGATGCCTTTGCCCAGCCCGCTCACGACGCCCCCCGTCACAAAAATATATTTCGGCATGCCTGAAACTCCTGAGATGGTGAAGGAACTGATGGTTTGTTGTGGACTGACAGAGTTGTGAAGGTAGGAAACAGGGTAAACGGATTCAGCGAGGCCGTCAATGGAAGGCCCCGGAGTCAATGTCCCGCGCCTGGGAGCGCAGGCAGCCCTGCCTGCCTTGCTTCGACCACGAACCATTTAT
>CAYWDW010000560.1:0-4404 GCA_964457105.1 uncultured Heliobacteriaceae bacterium | reverse complement strand
TTGTATAAGTCTAAGTCATGCAGGCGTAAACGATCCGATAAGATGCGATACCTTTCCCAGTAAGTCTTTGGAAAACGAACGCCAAGTTTCTCCTCCAAGAAAGAGATGGCCTGCTCGGAAGCCCCTCGTCGAAGCTTATTGCTCTCAAACAAATCTTTCAACTGCTCAACTCTCATATTGGCTTGCCAAATACCGCTGTCAGGTTGTGCGATTGAAGTGTGAAAAACAAAAAAGGCAGAATTTCAGCGGCAACTGAGTTCAAATAAAATCGGGAGGTTGTTTCCACAACCTCCCGAACGAGATTTTCACTGATGGAATCAATCAGCAGTCAGTGCTGATTGAGCGGCAGACGGAACAGAGTCACCAGCCCTCATCGGTCTGAGCATTGCTACAATAAATGTTGCAACTCCCCTTATCCATGGCCACCGCTGACACGTGCTGCGGAAGGAGTGATTCGGCTTCAGATACGAATAAACAGGAAAGAAGAACCGGTCTGATTTCTTCCTTCCTGCTTATTCGTCCCGTGGTGCTGGCTGATGACGCAAGTGAAACTGATTAGTCGGCGAACAGGATGCCGGGAGCGGCGACTTCTTCGACTTCTTCGATTTCGAGGGTGATGATCTCGGTGTTCATTGTGTTTCTCCTTTTTGGTTGTTGATGACTGATCGTTGTTTATCTGCTGATTGCTGTCTTAGTCGGCGAACAGAATGCCCGGCGCAGCGACTTCTTCCATCTCTTCAACTTCCAGAATGATTTCGGTGTTCATCGTTTTTCTCCTGTCTTTGGTGGTTTGAGTGATGTGATCTGATTTCGCTTTTGTTACTCGGCCATCGCAACGCCCGGAGCAACCACTTCTTCCATTTCTTCGATTTCGAGGGTGATGATTTCAGTGTTCATTGTTCAGGTTCCTTTCTTTGGTTGAGGTGTCGTTAGTGAATCAATTCGGTTTTTGTTTCGCGGCCATTTAGTCGGCGAACAGAATGCCCGGCGCAGCGACTTCTTCCATCTCTTCAACTTCCAGAATGATTTCGGTGTTCATCGTTTTTCTCCTGTCTTTGGTGGTTTGAGTGATGTGATCTGATTTCGCTTTTGTTACTCGGCCATCGCAACGCCCGGAGCAACCACTTCTTCCATTTCTTCGATTTCGAGGGTGATGATTTCAGTGTTCATTGTTCAGGTTCCTTTCTTCGGTTGAGTTTTCGTTTTTGTTTCTTCGGACGCCATACACCAAAGCGAGCCGCGTGCCACAATTGAAGGGGATTGGCTGCAGGCCGGATGTGTTGTCGTAAACTATTCCAGACAGAGGTGTTATGTGCAGGAATGAGGTTGTACGTCTGGGCATCGGGCTGATTTGAGAAGGCTGGGCCGAAGCGTATACGCGGTAATCAGCAGAGAGGTTGCGGCATCGCCAGAGTCTTGAAAAAACAGGTGATAAAGCTGCGGTGTTTATCTGGTATACGGCGTCAATGAAGTATACGCGAGGAAGAAACTGGCTCAGGTTTTCCGGCAGAGTTTTGCATTGCATGGCAGAAAATCTTCAGGCTAAGATCAGCCGCAATGTCCGATCACATTCACCATCACGATGAGTCGCACTCGCATCAGCAGGCTGCCGGGCCGCAGGCTGACAGCGGACATCAGCACGATCATCATCGCGGGGCTTCGCAGCGTGTATTGGCGGTGGTGCTGGCGCTCAATGCGGTTTACATGGTGGCCGAAGTCGCTGGCGGGTGGTATGCCAACAGTCTGGCGCTGCTTTCTGATGCCGGGCATATGCTGACGGATGTGGCGGCGCTGGTGCTGTCGCTGATGGCGGTGCGATTTGCTTCACGTCCGGCGACGCCGGCCAAGACTTACGGATTTTACCGGCTTGAGATTCTGGCGGCGCTGGTTAATGGCGTGACGCTGATCGGGCTGTCAGTGCTGATCTGTTATGAGGCCTGGCATCGCTTTCGTCAGCCTGAGCCGGTTGAGGCGACGGTGCTGATCTGGATTGCCACGGGCGGTCTGGCGATCAATCTGATTTCAGCGTGGCTGCTGTCGAAATCGCACCAGGAGAGCCTGAACATGCGCGGCGCATTCCTGCACGTCATCAGCGATCTGTTCGGTTCAGTGGTCGCGATTGCCGCCGGCTTGCTGGTATTGTGGCGCGGCTGGACGTGGGCCGATCCGGCCTTCAGCCTGATTATCAGCCTGCTGATTATTACGAGTTCGTGGAAGCTGGTGTCGGCTGCCGTGAATGTGCTGCTTGAAGGCACACCCGCGCACATCAACACGGCGACGGTCGAGCAGGAGATGAAAAAGCTGAGCGGCGTGCGAGGCATTCACGACCTGCACATCTGGACGATCACTTCAGGCCGCCACGCGCTGACGGCGCACGTCATCATTGATGATATGCAGGAAGGCCCGCGCATTCTGCGTGATTTGCGCGTCATGCTGGCCGAACGGTTTGAGCTGGCGCATTCGACCATTCAGCTTGAAGATTCATCGCTGCCGACCGTCGTGCAGATCACAAAGAGGTCGGCCACACAATCATAAAGTCGTTCAGGCATTCAGCCAGGCCAGATGATTATGCTATCCTGCGGCCCGCCTTTGAACTCGCCAGTCATTGATCGTTAACAGGAAGCACATCATGAAATTTCTGCCGGGCCTGCTTGCCTTGCTGGTCTGTTTGTCAGCATTCACTGCGATGTCATCAGCAAACTCAGAAAACTCAGTTCCGCAATCTGCAGTTCCGCTGTCAGCCGATCTTGTGCTCATCAACGGCAAAATCCGGACGGTCAACGAGGCGCAGCCGCAGGCCGAGGCTGTGGCCTGTCGTCAGGGGCGCATCGTTGCGGTCGGCACAACGAGCGAAATTCGCCGCCTGATCGGCGCGGCAACGCGCGTCGTTGATTTGCAGGGGCGGCTGGTTGTGCCTGGCTTCAATGATGCGCACGTGCATTTTTTCAGCGGCGGCGCAGGGCTGGCGAGCGTGCAGTTGCGCGATGCAAAAAGCGAGGCTGAATTCCGCGAACGCATCGGCGCTTTTGCGGCCAGGCTGCGCGCGGGGCGCTGGATTCTGGAAGGCAACTGGGATCACGAAAACTGGACTCCGGCGCGCCTGCCGACGCGGCAGTTGATTGATGATGTGACGCCGCATAACCCGGTCTTCATTCAGCGGCTGGACGGGCATATGGCGCTGGCCAGTACGTCGGCGCTGAAGCTGGCAGGCGTGACGCGCGAAACGGCTGACCCGCCCGGCGGCACGATTGTGCGTGATGAAAAAGGCGAGCCGACCGGAGTGCTGAAAGACGCGGCGATGAGCTTTGTCAGTCGGATGATTCCGAAACCGGATGATGAAGAGATTGCCGAGGCCGTGCGCGCCGCGATGCGTTACGCTGCTGAAAACGGCGTGACCAGCGTGCAGGATATGTCGGCCTCGCCCGACGTGCTGGCCGTTTATCAGAAGCTGCTGGCGCGCCACGAACTGACGGTGCGAATTTACGGTCATCAGCCGCTGGCGGCCTGGGAGCGCCTGGCCAGTGTCGGCGTGCGCGCAGCCTTCGGCGGCGAAAAACTGAAGATCGGCGGTCTGAAAGGTTTCGCTGACGGTTCGCTTGGTTCGACGACGGCATTGTTTTTCGAGCCTTATCTTGATGCGCCTGACACGGCGGGGCTGCCGAGCGATGAAATGTTTCCTGCAAGCGGCATGCAGGAGCGCATCATCAAGGCTGACCGCGCCGGTTTGCAGGTTGCTGTTCACGCCATCGGTGACAAAGCCAACAGCACGATTCTGGCGATGTTTCAGGAAGCGATCAGGCAAAACGGCGAGCGCGACCGGCGCTTTCGCATCGAACACGCGCAGCATTTGCGCAAGGCCGAGATTCAGCAGTTTGCCAGGCTGCGCGTGATTGCCTCAATGCAGCCTTATCACGCGATTGATGACGGGCGCTGGGCCGAAAAGCGCATCGGCCCGGAGCGGGCGAAAGGCACCTATGCGTTTCGTTCGCTGCTCGATGCCGGTGCGATTCTGGCTTTTGGTTCCGACTGGTTTGTCGCGCCGATGGAGCCGCTGATGGGCATTTACGCGGCGGCGACGCGGCGCACGCTTGACGGCAAACACCCGCAGGGCTGGGCGCCGGCAGAAAAGATCACCGTCGCCGAGGCGCTTCGCGCTTACACGCTGGGATCGGCTTACGCGAGCTTTGATGAAAACCTCAAAGGCTCAATCGAACCGGGCAAAGTCGCTGATCTGGTCGTGCTGTCAGACGACATTCTGGCGATCAATCCGGTGGAGCTTGCAAAGACGAAGGTGATGATGACTGTCTTTGACGGAAAAGTGATTTACGAACGGAAGTGAATGATGGAGGGTAGGCACCATTATGTATTTAATAAGCCATTATGGGCGACCTTTCTCCGAAAATT
>CAYWDW010000559.1:3195-4414 GCA_964457105.1 uncultured Heliobacteriaceae bacterium | reverse complement strand
GTCGAAGAGCTCTTGCGCGCGGCGGATGCGTAAGAAGGGCGATTCTTCATCGCCGCAGAGCTGGTCGAGGACATCGGCAGCGTACGGGTGGCTGAGCAAGACCGCGCCCAGTTCATCCTTCAGGCTGCCGTTGTCGCCGGCGATCACTGAGGTTTTCAGTTTATCCACCATCGCCGGTTTGCACAGCAGCGCGTAGCGGTTCACGATCACCCCGTTTTCAAAGCTCGCGCTGTAAGCCGCGCCGTCCACCGTGCGCGATGAAATATCGGCAAGCAAGCCTTCCAGCGCGCCCGCGAAAGGCGTGGCGCTCGTCACCCGGCCCGCCACCAGGCTCGAAGCAAACTGCATCAGCCGCACCACGCCCTGCCCGCTGACAAAGGCAAACAGATTGTTCTGACTGCCCCGGCTCGCCACCAGAGGCCGCGCCGTTTTCAGATAAAAATTGCTGTTCGCCATCGAAGGCGAACGACCGAGGCGCGTTTCAATACAGGCCCGCAACGAATCAGGATGATTGGCCACAATCCATAAACTGCCAAGCTGCGCCGACAGGATGCGGCGTTCACCCTCCGGCGCGCGATAAATCGTAATCGGGACGCCCAGGTATTCGGTCGCTTCCTTCACCGGCTGGCGATAAGCGCGAGTGGCGAGTTGCGGCAGGCGGTTTTCGATCACTGCGCGCAGGCGGCTTTCGCTGGTGTGTGATTCGGTGATGACGGCGAGGCGCGGCCTGACTTCGTCGCCGCGCACTTCGATGCCGGTCACGGCGACGGCAATCTGCGCGCGCGACAACACGACCGATTCTTTCGGGCCGAGGCCTGTCCAGCGCACGAGCGCCCCGGCATTGCCCAGGTAATTCAACCGATCAGGCAGGCCGTAAGCAGGCGCGAGTTGCTGCCAGGCGGCGGTGGCAGTGAACTGATTGAGCAGTTGCGGCAGATCGTTGATTTCAATGTAACCGAGCGCTGATTCGGGCACGTAAGCTTCCATCGCTGCCCGCTCAACGCGCTGACTGTACATCCATCCGCCCGCCACGATCAGCAGCGCGGCAAATGAAATCAGGACGATGCGCTTTCGGGATGCACGATTCATAAATCAAAGTGTACCGCAAATTCCGTGTTCATGGGCGCCATCATCAGAACTAAATCAGACCACCCAGGATTGGTCCAGTACCGCGAGCGTGAGCGAGCGGCTGTCTCATCGGTCAGTAGCACGCGCAACC
>CAYWDW010000559.1:0-3185 GCA_964457105.1 uncultured Heliobacteriaceae bacterium | reverse complement strand
ACGCTCGCGGTACTGGACCAGTGTCCCAATGTTGTGTGCTTCAATTTAGATCAATTTGCAGTTGAGTGGAGAGGACCCAGGCGCGACGCAGTGGTGGCGTGTCCTGAGCAATAAAGGGAAAGGCGGCTGCAACGCGCCAGCCGCCTTTGAGAAAATTCAGATGAACAGGCTTTCAGTTATTGCTGCGCTGGACCGGCGCGGGCCGCGCTGACGCGGTGCGCAACCGGCGCGCCCGTTCGGCCAGTTCAGCCGAAGCGGGCATTTCCGTCACGGCCCGCTGCAACTGTGCATCGAGTTCGCCCTGGAAACGCTGCGCCACGTTCGAGCCGTAAGCGGCCAGCAGGCATTCATAACGAAGCTGCTTGCGCGCCCACACCATGTTGTCATCCACCATCTGCATCGTCAGCCCCCAGCGCGGATTGTCCTTGATGAATTTCACCATGGATTCGCGGTAAGCCTTCAGAATTTCATCCGTCACGACAAAGTCAGTCGGCTTGTACTTGTGGTTGAACTCAATCGTGGTGAACTTGAAATTCGGCGCGGCGGCCACATTGCCGGCCAGCAGTTCGCGCACAAAGAAGAACAGTCCCTGCGACAGATAAAACTGCCCGTTGGTGATAACCGTGGTGTCAGCCACCTTGATGTCAGGTTCAATGCCGCCGCCGCCAAACACCTTGCGACCCAGGTCAGTGGCCTTTTCTTCGCCCTTCGATTTGTCGGTCGTCGTTTCACCTTTGGTGTTGCGCTTGAAAATGTATTCGTAAAACGAGCCGCTCGAATAGTCGCGCTGAATGAGGCGCCCGCTCGGCGTGTAATAACGCGCGGTGGTAAGCGTCAGGCCCGCGCCGCCCGACAGCGGAAAGATCGTCTGCACGAGGCCTTTGCCAAAACTGGTTTCACCGATAATCAGACCCCGGTCGTGATCCTGAATCGCTCCGGCCACAATTTCCGAAGCTGAAGCCGAGCCGCCATTGATCAGCACCACCAGCGGGAAGCTTTCAGGCGAACCGGATTCAGCCTGAAAATCACGATCAGGCAGCCGCCCGTCGCGCCCGCGCACTGAAAGCACCGTCTGCCCGCGTTGCAGGAACTTGTCACACACCTGAATCGCCTGGTCGAGCAGCCCGCCCGGATTGCCGCGAATATCCAGGATCATCGAATTCATGCCCTGCTCTTTCAGGTAGCTGATGGCGGCGGTCAGTTCTTCAGCGGTCGTGGAATGGAATCCGCTGCCGCTTGAACGTCCGCGCAAATCAACATACCCGACGCCGGGCCGAACCATGTAAGCGTCTGAAATTGAAGGCAGGGCGACCGCGTCACGTTCGATGGTGACGGTCAGCGGCTGCGGCTCACTGGCGCGCTTGACCGTGACTTTGACTTTTGTGCCGCGCGGGCCGCGCAGGTGATCGCGCACTTCGTCGGAATTCCAGTTTTCGGCGTTCTTGCCGTCAACTTCAAAAATCTGATCGCCGTAATGCAGTCCGGCGCGCGCCGCCGGAGTGTCTTCGTAAGGTTCAATGATATAAACCCGCCCGTTGTAAGGTCGAATCACCGCGCCGATCCCGAAATACTGGCTGCGCTGTTCCTGGCGCATCTCTTCAAATGATTTGCGGTCGAAGAAATTCGAGTGCGGATCCAGCGTCCGCAGCATGCCCTGCACAGCCGTCTTCGTGAGGTTTTCAGGCGTGACATCCTCAACGTAGTTGGCCTTGATGACCTCCATTCCATCCACATAGTCGCGGTTAATTCTGGATCTGGTTGTGCCGCTCTCCTGCGCCGTCGCCATCAGCGGGCGCAGGGCGAAACCGCCGCTGACCAGCAATGCGACCAGCGCGCCGAAAATCAGGAATCTCAGCCGGTTATTTCTCACAGTTACTCCTCACAAGGGTTGGAACCAGTGCCGCGCAGGGGCGGCTCATGGCGGGGATTACTTCACAGCATCTTTTCCGCAGGTTTTGAAAGACCAGCCGGGGAGGGATTCTGATCTGCCATCAGATTCCGGGCCTGTCTCCGCTGTTCATAGTACCGACGCAAAAGTGATTGTTCAAGCGAAAACCCTGTCCAGGGGGCGCAGGCCAACAAGGAGCGCCAACAAGGAGCGCAGGCGTCCCGCCTGCCGCAAACAAGGAGCGCAGGCGTCGGAGCCTGCCTGACTTCCGGGAAAGGTCCGTTGATTGAAACCATGCAGGCGGGACGCCTGCGCTCCTTGTTGGCGCTCCTTGTTGGCGCTCCTTGTTTGCACTCCTTGTTGGCTCTTTGTCTGGTGGCTCATCTTGTGACGGGCGTTTCGCGGCGCGGTCCCGGCGCTGCGGCCTGTGGCGCAGGTTCACCAAGTAATTTCAAATCCGCTGCCTTGAGCAGCAGGTTGAAGGCAATCGGCGCTGAAGTGCGCGCGCCGTAACCGCCGCTTTCGACGACTACGGCAAAGGCGATTCGTGGTTTATTGACCGGCGCAAAGCCGATGAACCACGAATCAATCCGATGTTCTTTCTTAACCACCAGGCGCCCGCGTGAATCACGAATCATGACCGGCTGTTCAGTGCGCGGGTCAATGACCGGCTTTTCCACCTGGGCGGTGCCGGTCTTGCCGCCCGCTGTAAATTTGCCGCCAATGATGCGATTGTAAGCGCCGCTCGCCGTGCCGCGCTGCACGACGGCAGCCATCAGTTCGCGCATCCGCGCCGCGACCGGCGGCGACATGGCCTGCGAATAGACTGCCGGAGCGCGATTCATTTCAATTGTCGGCTTCATCACGTTGCCCTGTTCATTGGCGACGGCCCCGGCAACCATCGCCATCTCCATCGTCGTCAACTGCACATAACCCTGACCGATTGATTCAAGCGCGAGGTCATACTTCGAGATTTTGCGGCTTGAAACGAAAGTTGATTTGAGCGGGGCGAGTACGTCCGACAGCATCTTGTTATCAGTGTTCCAGAGGCCGCGCAGATAGCCCTGACCGATTGATTCCGGGCCGGTGGCAAAGACGCTCAGGCCGAAGCGACCGGCGGCTTCGCCCATCCGCACGCGCTCGACTTCGACGCCGAGTTGCGCGAAATACTGATTGCACGAAGCGGCGTAAGCATCAGGCAGGTTCAGCCGTCCGTGCGCTTCGCCTTCGTCATCACGAATGGCGCGACCGGAACCGGGCGGCGTCCAGCCCGCGCTCTGACAGAAAAATACTTTGT
>CAYWDW010000558.1:1864-4420 GCA_964457105.1 uncultured Heliobacteriaceae bacterium | reverse complement strand
CGGGGCTTCGGGCATTGATCTGGTCCTGCTGGTCGTCGCCGCTGATGAAAGCGTCATGCCGCAGACGCGCGAACACTTCGACATCTGCCGCCTGCTCGAAGTTCGTTCCGGCCTGGTCGTTATCACCAAAACCGACATGGCCGACGAAGACCTGATTCAACTGGTCGAAGCCGAAGTCGAAGAATTTGTCGCCGGATCGTTTCTTGCAGGCGCGCCCGTGTTGCGCGTCAGTTCACGCACGGGTGAGGGCATTGAAGAACTCAGAAAAACACTGACACAACTCGCGCGCAGGGTAGCTGATCGCGATGCGAGCGCGGTGGCGCGCCTGCCGATTGATCGCGTTTTTACGATCAAAGGTTTTGGCACGGTTGTCACCGGCACGCTCATCGCCGGGCGCATCAGCACCGGTGATGAACTGGAACTGCTGCCTTCACCTGAGCGCCGCACCAGGGCGCGCGGGTTGCAGGTCCACGGCCACCCGACCACTGAAGCTGTTGCGGGCGAACGCACCGCCGTGAATTTGCAGGGCATTGATCTTGAAGAAGTCGCGCGCGGTCAGGCGCTCGCTCCGGCAGGGCGGTTGCAGGCCGCACACATGCTCGATGTCCGCTTGCAGTTGCTCGGCAGCGCGCCGCGCCCTTTGCGCACTCGTTCGCGCGTGCGCGTGCATCTTGGCACGGCTGAAATTCTGGCGCGCGTCGTGCTGCCCGGTCAGGCGGAACTTGCGCCTGGCGCGGCAGGCTTTGCGCAGTTGCGCCTTGAATCGCCGGTGCTTGCGCTGCCCGGAGATCATTTCATCGTGCGCCGCTATTCGCCCGCCGTGACCATCGGCGGCGGCACGGTGATTGACGCGCAGCCGCACAAGCATCGTTTGCGTGACGGCGCGCAGGTCGTGGCGCAGCTTGAAAAGCTGGCCGTCGCTGATCGTGAACGCAATGAAACCGAGCGCCTCGCGCTGTTTGTCGAGATGGCCGGTGAACACGGGATGACGCACGCAGCGATTGCCGCCCGCACCGGCGCGAATGATGACACGATCAGCCAGGCCGCCGCCGCGCTGACAAAATCGCGCCGTCTGATTGCCGCGTCGAATAATCCGCTGCTGCTTGTGTCGCAGGCGGCATTCAATGAGCTGGCGAAACAGGCGCGCGAACTGCTGAAGAACTTTCATAAAAAGTCGCCGCTTGAAACCGGCCTCGGACGCGAGGAACTGCGCGAACGCATCTTTGCGCACCTGTCGGCTGAAATCTTCAGGGCGGTCATCGCGCACCTGACCGAACGCGGCGAAATCGTGGCCGAAAAAGATCTGCTGCGCCTGGCCGCTCATCGCGTCGAACTCTCAGCCGAAGAGAAAGCGGCCAGAGATCACATCGCGGAACTGTTCGCGCAGGCCGCGCTGCAGCCAGTGACGCTCGAAGATGCCATCGCGCAGGCCGGGCGAAAACACGGCATTGATGCCGCGCGCACGCAGCGTTTTGCGCAGATGCTCATCAACAGCGGCGAGCTGATTCGCGTGTCTGATCTGTTATTTCACCGCACTGCGATTGAAGCGTTGAAAGCCACGCTGCAAACTTACAAGGCGGCGCACGGCGTGAAACTGGATGTCGCGGCATTCAAGGATCTGACCGGCGTTTCGCGCAAATATGCGATTCCGCTGCTTGAATACCTCGACCGACAGCGCATCACGCGCCGCATCGGTGACGCGCGGGAGATTTTGTAAAGTCATCAACCATCACCTCAGCCATGAACACCAAACCTTATGACCAGGCCTTCAAGTATCTGGTCGAGCAGGACGCTGAATCGCTGCTGATCCTGCTCGGCGCACTCAAACCCGGCGAACAGGCCGACATCGAACTGCTGCCGCGCGAAATCAGCGTGGCGGCCACGCTGCCCGATCAGCCGTTTCGGATCAGTCGCGCCGACCGCGAAGAGATTGCCCACGTCGAAGCGCAGACTTACTGGGAAGCCGCCGTGCCTGACCGCATGGCCGATTACGCCTTGCGGCTGTGGCTGAAATATCAGCGCCCGATTACGAGTTATGTGCTGCTGCTGACGCGACACGGATTGCCGAAACCGGCGCCGCGCCTGATCCGTGTGGATGGGGGCGACCTCAGCATCCGGCTGCGGTTCAGGCTGATTCGGCTGTGGCAGATTGCCGCCCGCGAAGTGCTGGCCATGCAGCGCGAGAGCCTGCTGCCCTTCGTGCCGCTGATGAATGGCGGTCGCCGCGAACTCGAAGAAAGCGTCGAACTGCTGCGCCGCGTCCGCGATGAACGTGACCGCCGCGAGGCGAGCCTGCATTTTCTGATGCTCGGCGGCCTGCGCTATAATCGGACAGACCTGCTGGATCTGATCGGGAGGAAAAATATGATTCCACTGGAACAACTCAAAGAATCAAGCTTCTATCAGTTCATTCTGGAAGAAGGCCTGAAAGAAGGCCGTGAAGCAGGCCTGAAAGAAGGCCTGAAAGAAGGCCTGCGAGAAGGCCTGCGAGAAGGCCTGCGAGAAGGCCTGCGAGAAGGCCGTGAAGAAGGCCGTGAAGAAGGCCGTGAAGAAGGC
>CAYWDW010000558.1:280-1764 GCA_964457105.1 uncultured Heliobacteriaceae bacterium | reverse complement strand
AGAAGGCCTGCGAGAAGGCCGTGAAGAAGGCCGTGAAGAAGGCCGTGAAGAAGGCGAACTCAAAGGGGTCAGAGACATTCTGGCGCTGCTTGCAGGCAGTCGCTTTCCGGGCGCTGATTTTGCACCTGAGCTGGCACTGATCGGTGACATCGAAGGACTGAAGAAACTGACTCTGGAATTGCACAGCCTGCCTGATGCTGACACCCTGCGCGAGCGATTACGCGCTCTGGCGTCCGGGGCGCAGGGCTGAGCCGTTCTGCCTGCGCCGCCTCGCTGGCAACTTTCCCCCGATCCTGTTCCGGCTGTCGGGCGGGCTGCCCATCGCCGCTGCCTGAAGCCGCGCTTCGACCATTCGGAAACCATCGTTTGAGACCCGTGATGAAACTGAAATTTTCAATCGCCCTGTCGAGTCTCGCTGTTTGCCTGCTGGCGCTCGCTACGCATCACCTGCGCGGCGTCAGTGGCGCGCAGAACAATCAATCCGATCCGCGCGTGGCCCGCGAAGCGCTGTACCGCTTCAACAACATCGGCGTCGCTTACCTGGAGCAGTACAAGCACGAAGAGGCAATGAAGGAGTTCAGCAAGGCCATTGAGCGCGATCCGAATTTTGCGCTGGCACAGATCAACCTTGCCATCGCCGCTTACTTTCAGCGCGATATGCCGACCGCGACCGCCGCCGCCCGCGCCGCGATCAGACTGCTGCCCGACAGCCCGCACGCGCATTACATTCTGGGCATCATCCTGCGCAACGACAAGCAGTACGACGAAGCCGTCGCTGAATTCAAAAAGGTACTGGCGCTTGATCCGCAGGACGCTTACGCCAACATTCAGATTGGCCAGATTTATCAGCAGCAGCAGCAATATGACGAAGCTGCCAGAGCCTTGAGCCGCGCGCTCGAATCGGAACCCTACAACGCGACTGCCGCCTACAGCCTCGCCCAGGCTTACAACCGCGCAGGCAAAGCCGAAGAAGGCAGAAAGTACCTGACCATCTTTCAGCAGTTGCGCAGTTCCGGTTATGCGACAACGCTCGGCCTGACATACGGCGAACAGGGCCGCTACGCTGAAGGCGTCATCAGCACGGGCGCTGAGCGCGAACTGGTCTCGAAGGAAACGCTGAACGTGAAGTTCACTGATGCGACGGCAGAGATGAATCTGAAAGTGAGTTTTGCCAACAAGCCGTTGTCTTCAGCGCTGAATCGTAAAGTCACGAAAACAGAATTTGAAAATGAAGCGACAAAGCGCGAACTCGTCAATCCATTCAGCGCGACTATCGGTCTGCCTGATTTCGATGGCGATAACAAGCTCGACATTCTGGCCGCAGGCATTGACGCGAGCGACAAGCCATTCGTCAGACTGCTGCACAATGACGGCGGCAGATTCTCTGACGTGACCGACAAATCAAAACTCAGCGCAGGCGGCCCCGTGTGCGGCGCAGTCTTTGGCGATTACGACAATGACGGCAAACAGGACGCGCTGCTCTT
>CAYWDW010000558.1:0-270 GCA_964457105.1 uncultured Heliobacteriaceae bacterium | reverse complement strand
CGGCGAAAGTCGGACTGCCTGCGAATTACAAAGCGTGGGCGCTGACCGCTGCTTTCGTTGACGCCGATCACGATGGCGATCTGGATATTTTTGTCGGCAACTTCGCTGATCTGACGAAATGGCCGGGCGGCGAAGCGGCGACTTTCCCCGATGGTTTCGCAGGCGCGCCGAACCTGCTGTTTCGCAATAACGGCATCAAAGACGGCAATGTCACTTTCACCGACATCACCGACAAAGCGAACTTAAGCGGCGGCGCGAACAAAACAACCG
>CAYWDW010000557.1:4174-4435 GCA_964457105.1 uncultured Heliobacteriaceae bacterium | reverse complement strand
TAAAAGCCGTTGCCCAGGTTTTCGATTCCCCAGCGCTGATTGACGGCGCCGCTGCCTGACCACTGCTGCACGGCGCGTTTGTCTTCCATGCGCAAATCCAGCACCTGGCCGCTGGCCACAACTTCAATCAGAAAATCTCCGGCCAGCGGATCACGCGGCACACCGGCCACCGTTGAATTCGGCGCCGTGCGAGCGTCAAAGTTCAGCGTCACCGGACGGCCTTCGGTCACGGCATAAATTTCCAGCCGCGTGAAGACGCCA
>CAYWDW010000557.1:0-4164 GCA_964457105.1 uncultured Heliobacteriaceae bacterium | reverse complement strand
CGCCGCCCCCCCCCGAGCCCCACCCCCCCGCCTCCCCGGCCGTCCTTCTGTCACAGCATCAAATCCCAGCTTCATCATTGAGACTTGAGTTCCGACGTGGGCTCTTCAGATCCCCACCTGAACGCTGCCGTATTGCGCCAGCGTCAGATTGATGTTTTCGCCTTCACCCGTTGCCCACCTGCCGCGAATCCTGACCGGCGCGACTTCGCCCTCGGCTTCGATGTCGGCCTCGCCACCGCGCCGCAGGTTCAGCGTCACGCGCGTAATCCAGGATTCAGGAATGTTCGGTTCAGTCAGCACACCGCGCCCTCTGGCGGTGGCGCTGAGTTCTCTGAAATCGCGCAGCAGGCTTTGTGCTTCAGTGCCGACGCGGCGGGTTTCTATGTCGCGGGTGCGATCCTGCGCGGCAACCGTCAGGCCGAGCAGCAGCGTGATGGTCAGCAATAAACCAATCCGGTGGGGAGTTGCGATTGTCATAATCCTTTCCTTTCGGGGGGAAATGATTGTGATCGAAAAATGATTTTCCACGAAGCAGCATAAAGAGCGATGAAAGCACCAGGTTCATCAGGCTGATCCCTGAAGCCTGCTCCCTGATTCCTGATTCTCTGAAAAGATCTGTTCGTGACTGCGGTCTTCCAGATCTCACCAGCAGCCTGATGCTGCTTTCATCCCTTCACGTAAGGCATGCCGAGCGCCTTCGGCGGCCTGGTGCGGCGAATGAACCCGGCCATCACGACGATGGTCAGCACATACGGAATCAGTTGAATGAACTGATTCGGAATGTTCACCGTGCCCTGCATTCTGATGGCGACGGCTTCAGCAAGGCCAAAGAGCAGGCATGCCACCATCGCACCGACCGGATCCCACTTGCCCAGAATCAGCGCGGCGAGCGCAATGAACCCGCGCCCCGCCGTCATATTGCGTGTGAACAGCGAATTCTGCCCGATGGACAAATAAGCGCCGCCCAGGGCCGCCAGCGCGCCTGAAAGCAGCACTCCGGCATAACGCATTCTGATCACGCTCACGCCCGCCGTGTCTGCGGCTTCCGGGTTTTCACCGACCGCGCGCAACCGCAAACCGAAGCGCGTCCGGTACAGCACATAAAAAGTCACCACGACCAGCGCGAGCGCCAGATAAACGAGCGGCTTCTGATTGAAGATCGAAGCCAGTTGCGGCGAACTCTGTTCATTGAAGACGCGCACATCCGGCAGCACTTCATCGCGCGACAGTTGCGGCGAAGACCCTGTGGTTTCAAACAGCGCGCCAAGCAGCAGCGGCGGCACACCCAGCAGCAGAATGTTGATCGCCGCTCCGCTCACCACCTGATCCGCGCGATATTTGATCGTCGCCACCGCATGCACGAGCGCCATCAGCACGCCGCCCGCCATGGCCGCAAGCAGGCCAAGCCAGGGGCTGTGCGTGAAATACGTAATCACCGCCGCCGTGAACGCGCCGGTCAGCATAATGCCTTCGAGCGCGATGTTGATGACGCCGCTCCGTTCAGAATACAACCCACCAAGCGCGGCCAGAATCAGCGGCGTGGACAGGCGAATCGTTGAAGCAATCAAAGTCAGGTTGACGATATTCTTAAGCATCGCAGCCTCTGTCACCTCAAATTTCAAATCACGCTTTGGCCACAGCCTCAGCCTTCCCGAAAAACCTGCCGAGCAGGCCCCGGAACAGCGCGTCCATCGCCACCAGCAGAATGATGATCGCTTGTAAGACCTGCACCAGATCCTTTGAGACGTGATCCGAAAAAATATCCACGAACAACCCGCCGCGAATCAGCGCGCCAAACAGAATCGCCGCCAGCACCACGCCCACCGGATGATTGCGTCCGAGCAGCGCCACCGCAATCGCCGTGAACCCATAGCCCGGCGAAAAGTCGTGATAATAACGATAGCGATAACCGAGCACTTCGTTGATGCCGACCATGCCGGCCAGCGCGCCTGAAATCGCCATCGCCAGCACGATCTGTTTTTTCACGCTGATGCCGCCGTATTCCGCCGCTGCCGGGTTCGCCCCGGCAGCGCGAATTTCATAGCCCCACTTCGTTCGCCACAAAAACAGCCAGACCAGGAAGCACATCAGCAGCGCCAGCAGAAACGACACATTCAGCGGAATGCGGTTCGGAAAATTTATGCCAAACGGCGCGAGCAGCGTGTGAAACCGCGCGAGATGCGCGTGTTCAGAGATCGGCACTGACTGCAGAATCGGATCGCCCGGCTCTTTATAAAAGCTCTGTGTCAGCCAACTCGTGACGCCGACCGCGACGAAGTTGAGCATGATCGTGTTGACGACTTCGTTTGATCCAAACCGCGCCTTGAGCAATCCGGGAATCGCGCCCCACACGCCGCCCGCCACCATCGCGCCCGCCATCGCCAGCGGCGCTAAAATAATCGCCGGAAGTTTGCCAAACGTGATGCCCACCCACGCCGCTGCAAATGCGCCGATAATCAACTGCCCTTCCGCGCCGATATTGAGCAGGCCGCATTTGAATGCCACCGCTACCGCCAGCCCCGCAAAAATCAGCGGCGTCGCCAGAAAGAGCGTGTAGCCCCAGTTGTCAAAGGTGAAGGTCCCGCGCGCATCGAATAACCCGAACGCGCTTGAGAGCAGCAGCCGGTAAACTTCAAACGGATTGTCGCCTACCGCCAGAATCACCAGCCCGCCAATAAAAAACGCGACGACGACGGCAATCAGCGGAAAGAGCAGTTCACGGATGAGATTTTTCATGGGGCGATGATGTTACCTGATTCATTACCTGATTAACCAGGTAATGCCTGATTCAGTTATTTGAAGCTTCTCTCCTGACTTACACGCTCTTCTGCCAGTGAGCATTGGCGCCGCGTCCGAGGCATTTCACTGCTCCGGTCTCGCGGAGTTGTTTCAGCACGCGACGAATCAGATCAAGGCTGACGCCGGGACAGTCGCGCTGAATATCAGCAATGCGAAAAGGGCCATCCCGGCGATCAATGGCGCTTCTGATCAATTCTGATTTCGCTCCTTTGGGTGAAGCGACCTGTCCGACTCGTTCCTCAAATTCCCGGTAAGCAGTCTTCAGAATGAACAACACGAAGTTGATGTATGACCAGGGATCGTGTCGGCCCTCGTGCCAGGCCTGCGAACTCTGCTCCAGCGTTTCGTAGTATCGCTCCTTGTTCTCTTCGATCAGCCGTTCCAGGCTGACATAACGCCCGACCTCAAAACCGAGATGACAGCACTGCAGCAACAGTAGCAGCCGCGAGACACGTCCGTTGCCATCGCGGAACGGATGGATGCACAGAAAATCAAGATTCATCGCCGCCAGCGCAATCAGCGGCGGGACGCGACGTTCGCGCAGACATTCATCCCAGGCGGTGATCAGTTGCGACATCAGGCCAGGAGTGCTGGCCGCGCTGACCGTTCTGAAACGCACGCGCACGCGGCCATCAGGATATTTTTCGATAATGTCGCCATCCTTGTCCTTGTACTGCCCGGCGTCTCCGGCTTTGTGACACATTCGGTGCAGACGCAGAATGGTCGCCTCACTGATCGGCAGCCGGTCGGCCTGTTCGTGAATCAATCGAAGCGCGTCACGATAACCCCGCACTTCCTCTTCGTCACGATCACGCAGACGCGATTTCCCGAACACAACCGTTCCGACCCGCGCCTGGTCAATCGTCACACCTTCAATACGATTTGAAGAGATGGCGCTTTCAACCAGCGCGTGTTCACGCAACACTTTCAATCGCTGCGGCGACTGACTGGTGAAAAGTTCCTGCTTGCCACGCGCTTCGCCCAGATCAGCGAGATACCACGCAGCCGTCAGCGGAATCACCTCCGTCCGGCTGAGCAGTTGTTGCAAAGTGTTCATGCTGAAATCCAGTCTCAGTCAAAGACGGTGTTGGGAGTTCCAGCTTTAACTGGCCGTGACTGAATCCAAAAACTGCCAGCTTTAGCTCAGTGACATTGAATCAAGAGAAAGAGAGATGACGGAACAGATGGAAATAACAGAAGGTTACTGACGCTGTTCAGTGCAGCGTCTGTCTGTTCCGTCATCTTTCTTCCTGCTTTGCTATTGCTTAATTCAATGTCATGGCCCCGGAGGGGCGCAATTCAATAGCCGGGAGTGAAGCGTCAGCGTAACCCCCGGATGATTGCCACACAGATCCCCAGCCCTGA
>CAYWDW010000556.1:0-4441 GCA_964457105.1 uncultured Heliobacteriaceae bacterium | reverse complement strand
CAACAACGGAGGGTCATTGTGGTTCACGATAACACCCAGAGTCTGGAAGAAAAACTTCAGCAGCAGGTCAGTTCACTGCTGGCCAAACGCTTCAGTTCGGTCGAAGGCGAAGTGCAGCGGCTGCAAACTTCAATCAATGAATTCTGCGAGCGGCTGCTGACCTGTACCGGCAGCAGCGAAGTGGCGACTGATGAAATCACCGATCTGCACACGGAACTCAGACAGACGCTGAGCGAGGAATCTGATCGCGCTTCATCGCGCGCCGTGGCTGAAGCTGTCGCCAAAGCAGAAGAGGAATTTCAACGCAAGCTGACTGAAACACAGGCAGAGGCTGAGGCGCAAATCAACGAACTGCGCGCCTCACTCGCAGCCAGTCAGCAGGCGATGCTGGAAGTTCCGGCACCATCAGTGGTCGCGACGGCCCCGCACAGCGGCTTCGATCTGGTGCGGCAGGCCGTTGCCGATCTTGATGCGCAGCGCACCCAGGCCGAAGCGCTGACGACGCTGGTCAGATATGCGGCACAGTTTGCTCCCCGTGTGGTCTTCTTCGTGCTCAAGGGCGGGAATGCGATTGGCTGGAAGGCGAGCGGCTTTGCCAACAACCTTAATGACGAAACGGCGCGGTCGCTGAACGTGCAGGTCTCCGCGGTGACGCTGCTGCGAGAAGCGGTCGAACAGCAGCAACCCGTGACGGGCAGCGCGGACATGCTGAATGAATCGCTGCTCGGTTCATTCGGCGACCTGCTGCCGAAACACGCTGTCGCCATTCCCCTGACAGTCAGGAACAAGGCGGCGGCTGTGCTTTACGCCGACTCGGAAACGCAGGATCAGACCGCAATCAACACCGACGCGCTGGCCACGCTGCTGCACATCACCAGTCTGGTCGTCGAACTGCTGCCGGTCAGGCGCAATGCCGAACCGTTTCGCCCGGCGACTCCGCCGCCGCCGATTCAGCCCGTCACCGTTCAGCCGCCTGCCGCACCGGAACCTGCACCGGCGGTGTCCGTGACTACGGCGCCGGCGCAACCGGCACCGGTCTTTTATGGTGGCCTCGGCGATGAGCAGCCTGCCGGATTTGAGCCGCCTGCGCCGGACGAACAGGCAGTACCGGCCTTTGCTTCAGCGGTTCCCACGGCGCAGATGGCTCCGGTCATTACTGCCGCACCGGCAGCGCCTGAATCACCGGTTTCATTGACGGCTGCGCCAGAGCCGGTTGAAGAACCAACGCCCGCGCCGGTCTTTACTGTCGTGCCGGAACCGGCGCCGGTGCCGGTGGTCGTGCCGGAGCCGGTCGCTGCTGCCGCGACAACTCCGCTCAGCAGCGGTGCCGGTCAGACGCCGCGACCGGGCGGCATTCTGCCGAACAATGCCAGCGAATCCGAAGTCAGGGCGCACAACGATGCGCGCCGGTTTGCCCGGCTGCTGGTGTCTGAAATCAAGCTGTACAACGAAGCCAAAGTCTCTGATGGACGCCGCAGTCACGATCTGTACGAGCGGCTGAAGGAAGACATTGATCGCAGCCGTCAGATGTATGAGAAGCGCGTCCCGCCTTCGGTGGCGGCGAAGTATGATTACTTTTACGACGAACTGGTGCATACGCTGGCTGAAGGCGATTCGGCCAAACTCGGTCACGGCTGCCCCGGCCCGACCGTGCCGGTCAGTTAAGTAAAGACGAGCGCCGGGCAACTTATCACGCCCGGCGCTCGTCTTTAGTTCAGGCGAACGGTCTGCTCCCTTGTTCGCCCGCTTCTTTGCCCCTGATCACAAACCAACAGCTCAAGGGAGCCACGCCGATGAAATTTCCGACAACCTCCTCGCATCGTTTTCTCTTCAGAGTTTTGTGTGTCGCACTGCTGCTGAGTCCGCTGGCGTTCACCGCCTCATCGGCCTCAGCCGGTAAAGTCGCGCCGCCACAATCGCGCGTACAGTTGCGGGCCGCCGTGATTTCCGGTTCTGAAGCAGAGTTACAAAAAATCGAACAGACCTTTCCCCGCACTCAGGAGGCCGCGCTGGCGCGACTGCTGCGCGGATACCTGCGCCTGCAGGCGAAGGATTACAACGCCGCCGCCTCGCTGCTGAGCGATGAAGTCACCGGTCGCTACAGCGCGCTCGGCGATTACGCGCTGTACTATCGCGGCCAGGCGCTGAAGGAAACCGGACGCAGCGACGAGGCCGAGCGGGTTTACCGCCAGTTGGCGCAGGGTTATCCGACCTCGCTGTTTGCGCGCTCGGCACGCTTGCAGGCCGCCGGATCGGCAGTGTTGCGCAACGCTTACGATGTCGCGCTCAGGGATCTGACGCCGCTCACCGAAGATGAACAGGATGGCACGGCGCTCCGGCTCAGGGCTGACGTGCTTGAAAAGCTGGGCCGTCGTGATGAAATGATTGCGACGCTGCGCCGCATCTGGTTTGAAGCTCCGCAATCATCCGAAGCTGAAAATGTCGGCACCAGGCTGACGGCGCTCGGCGCTTCAACGGCGCCTGCCAATGCCGCCATGCAGCGCCAGCGCGCCGATAAACTTTACGAAGCCGGACTGCATGTGCTGGCGGCGCAGGCTTACGATCAACTGGCGCGCCTCTTCCCTGCCGCGGCGACCACCGAAGTTCAGATGCGCACGGCGATCAGCTATTACAAGGCGAAAGCTTATCAGCAGGCGCTGAACGCGCTCAGTCAGGTGCGCGCCCGCATGCCGCAGGAAATGTCTGAAGCGGACTATTATCGCGGTCTGACCTTGCGCGCGCTCGGTCAGGAAGCCGCGATGTTGCAGGCGCTCTCAGACCTGCGTCGCACCGCGCCGGACAATGAACGCACGGGCGATCTGCTGTATGAAATCGGCAGCTTTTATGACAAGCGCAATCAGGCGGCGCAGGCGGTGGCTTTTTACGAGCAACTGGTGCGTCAGTTCCCGCGTGACGATCACGCCGATGAAGCGCAGTTTTATCTGGCGTGGCGCGAACACCAGGCAAAGAACTGGACGGCTGCCGGCCAGCTGCTGCTCGAACACATCGCGGCTTACGGCGAGGTGACCGACAATCGCGGCAAGGCCGCTTTCTGGGGCGCGCGCGATCTTGAACGCGCCGGAGACAGGGCCAGGGCGCTGACACTTTACAAGGCGCTCATGCTGCGTTACGGCGCCGGCTGGTATGGTTACATCTCAGAAAAATATATCGCGCAGCTTGAACGCGCCGGCGTCAAACCGGTTCCGACAGGCAGTGACATCACGCTTGATCGCGCCGTCGCCAAATTGCAGGTCAATCGTCCGGTCGTTGAAAACCTGCAGCCCGCCGATCAGGAACGCCTGACAAAAGCGGAACAACTGAGCCTGATTGCGCTTTACACGCTGGCGCTCAATGAAGCCGAAGCCGCCCGCGCTGAATATCCGACTTCGCCGAAAGTGAATCTGCGCATCGCGCAAATCTTCCGCGCCCGCAACGAAAACGCGGCGGCCATCAATGCGCTGAAGCGGGCTTATCCCGATTACGCGCAGGCCCTGCCGCAGGAGATGACGCAGGAAGTGTGGGATATTTTCTATCCGCTCGGCTGGTGGGACACGATCAGACAGGAAGCGAAGCGACACAACCTTGATCCGTATCAGGTCGCAGGTCTGATTCGCCAGGAATCAATCTTTAACCCGCAGGCGCGCAGCCGCGCCAACGCGCTCGGCCTGATGCAACTGCTGCCTTCAACCGGCAGGTTTGTGGCGCGGCAGTATGGCGTCGGCAACGGCGCGGTCAGCAATGGCGATCTTTTCAATCCGGTGCTCAACATCCAGCTTGGCACGGCCTATCTGGAACAACTGATCAGACAGTTCGGGCGCTTTGAATACGTCGCCGCCAGCTATAACGGCGGCCCGACGCGCGTGTCGCGCTGGATGCGCGAACTGCC
This sequence comes from uncultured Heliobacteriaceae bacterium, assembly GCA_964457105.1. Taxonomy (GTDB): domain Bacteria; phylum Acidobacteriota; class Blastocatellia; order RBC074; family RBC074; genus DASRDU01. The sequence continues at coordinate 555 of CAYWDW010000556.1, read as the reverse complement.
TGCCGAAACGATGGAAGACTGGGTCGAAAGCATTCCGATTTCAGAAACCCGCCTTTACGTGCAGGGCGTCTATCGCAATATGCGCCAGTATCAGAAACTCTACGACGAGCAGGGTCGCTATCGCAGCATCGTCCCTGAATAACAGTTTCAGCTTTCACGAAGACACACAACGGGGCACGAAGAATCAGCAGAATTCTTCGTGCCCCGTTGGTCCTGACGCGCCGGTGCTTATTTCTTCCGGGCGGTTTCAATCTTTTCGCTCAGCATCGCCACGAAATCCTCTTCGCGGGCAATGCCTGCCTGCCGGTATGAAATGCGGCCCTGACGATCAAAGATGATCGTCGTCGGAATCGAATCCACGCCGAAATGATCGTTCAGGTAATCGGCATAGGCGACCGGCAGTTTGTATTTCTGCTGCTTCAGGTATGGCTCAACCAGGGCGCGGTCTTCGTCGGTGCTGAGCGCCAGAAAGACCACATCCTTGTCGGCGCTGTATTTCTGCATCGCTTTTTCAAGCAGCGGCATTTCAATCCGGCACGGGCCGCACCACGTCGC
>CAYWDW010000555.1:0-4443 GCA_964457105.1 uncultured Heliobacteriaceae bacterium | reverse complement strand
GGCGGTGGGGACGACGAGTTTTGGTTATGACGCAGCGGGCAATCTGATGCAGGACGGAGCTATTGCGTACAGTTACGACGCGGCGAGCCGGTTGAAGGAGGTCGGCGCGGGCGGGCAGAATGTTTACGGCTACGACGGCGACGGGCTGCGGGTGAAGGCCGTCTCAAACGGCGGCGCGCCGATTTACTACGTCAAATCAAGCGTGCTGGGCCAGGTGGCGATGGAGATTGAAGGCAGCCAGGCCGTGCTCAACCGCGCTTACGTTTATGCGAACGGCAAGCTGATCGCCGAGCAGACGCCGGACGGGCAGTTTTACTGGACGCACAACGACCATCTGAACAGCACGCGCAAGCTGACGAACACGAGCGGCGTGGTCGTCTACCGCGCGGAGTATGACCCGTTCGGGCAACTGCTAATGGAAACCGGCTCGGTCTCGCTCAACTCGCACAAGTTCACCGGCTACGAGCGGGACTGGGCGACAGGGCTGGACAATGCCAATGCGCGGATGTTTGCGTCACTGCGCGGGCGGTTTATGCAGTCCGATCCGGTGACGCAGGGGTGCGGCAACAAAAATCCTGACATTCTGGCGGGAGCAAACCAGCGGTTGCCGCAGAGCCTGAATCAGGCATTTCCTTGAATTGCAAGGAGGCTCCTATGATTCCAGGTTACGTCAGGGATTTATTGGCTCTTCCTACAGACTTGCAATGAAAAAGGGCAGATGGCCGAAGCGATCTGCCCTGACAGGTGTTGCTGAATCAGGCGGAATCAAATCAATCCGCCAGGATAATGCCGTCAGCCAGAATGATCCCATCGGCCAGAATGATCCCGTCAGCCAGGATGATGCCGTCGGCCAGAATAATTCCGTCAGCCAGAATAATTCCGTCGGCCAGAATAATTCCGTCGGCGAGGATGATGCCTGCGCGGTCAACTCTGACCGGCCCCCGGCTCAGTTCGACTTCGGGTGACAACAGGCTGCGGTCACTGATGACCCGGCGGTTTTCGGTGCGCGCGGCGTCAGCGAGCATCAGGCTGCGCGAATAGATGCCCTGCCATTTCTGCATCAGGCTGCTGCCCCAGGCGAAGCAGTAATTCAGCATCACGGCCTGGCTCCACTGACAGCTTTCACCGGCAATCTGACTGCCCTGCCACGCGGGCAGTTCGCCGTTCAGCATCGCTTCGCCGTGACCGAGCGTTGCGGCATCCTGGCGAATCAGCCTGGCCATCCGCACGGCGCCTTCGATGTTGAGTGCGCCCGCGCCCTGCTCGAAGTTATTGAAGCCCGCGAGCGGCTGCGCCGAATACATCAGAATCGCCTTGACCAGATTCGGCGTCAGGCCCGGATTGGCCTGCAGCATCAGGGCTGCCGCGCCTGCTGCGACGGGCGCAGCCATCGAACTGCCGCTGTAAGTCATCAGTTGTTCCGTCGGCTCGGCGCTGAGACTGGCGCTCAGTTCCGGGTGCTGCTGAATCAGGCGGTTCGGCTGGCCGTCGGCGGTCAGGCTGCTGGCGGCCACGAGTTTGTTGCCCGGCGCAATCAGGTCAGGCTTGATGAGGTTGTCGTAGCGTTTGTTGCCGCTGCCGTCAATGGTGTAACCCATCGTCGGGCCGCGCGAGCTGTAAGTTGCGACGCGATCATCCGAACGCGCATCGGTGCCAAAGGTGGTCGCCGCGCCGATGGTAATCACGGACGGATCAATGCCGGGCGAATGAATGCCGCCATACACCTTGCTCCCGTTCACGTCTTTGCCGCTGTTGCCCGCCGCACAAATGACGACGATGCCCGCATCGTGAGCGCGGCGCACGGCCTGGCACAGCGGATCGTTGCGCCACGAATCAGTCACCAGCGCGCCCAGGCTCAGATTGATGATCCGCAGGTTGTAAGCGTCCCGGTTTTCAATGCACCAGTTGAGCGCGCCAATGATCGCGCTTTCGCTGCCGATGCCGTTGTCATCAAGCACGCGCAGGCTGAGCAGGTGAGCGCCCGGCGCAATGCCGCGATAAGCGCCGGCAGCAAAGTCGCGGCTGCCGGCCAGCAGCGAAGCGACGTGCGTGCCGTGCCCGTAAACATCATCAGTTCTGCCCTGCCCGGTGAAATCAAGCCGCTCGACCACGCCCGGATGATTGTCGCCGCGCCGCAGCAGCGCGTGGTTTTCATCAATGCCGCTGTCAAGCACAGCAATGCCGATGCCCGCGCCGTTGAGCGCGAGATCACCGCCGACGAGTTCCCGCGCCTGCGTCGCGCCGGTCGTCGCGTCAACGTGACCGAGCGAACGCACTTCGCGTTCACCTGAAATGAAATTGAAGGCCGCATCTCCTGCCAGCGCGCCCACGCGCCCGACCGGCATCTCCACCACCACCTGATTGAGCGCCTTGAAAACCCGTCTGACTCGCGCTCCGGCCTGGCGCAACCGGTTCAGATTCGCTTCGCTGAGGCGATTCATCTGCACGATCAGCGTGCGGCGCGCGGCGAGTTCGCGGCGCTGATAGCGCGCCGTGGCCTGGCTGATTTCGACGGCGAGTGGTGCTGAAATGTTGCGACGCGATTCACCCGCGCGGCGCTCGCCAGGCGTTCTGACCGGCTGCGGCTCCTGCGGGGTGACGAAACGCTGCCGGGTGTGTGCGCCGCGCGCGCCACCAGCATAACCGAAGCCGGTCAGCGACACGGCCACAAGAATGGAACACAGCAAAGCGACAGCACACTGATGAGCGGAGGAATGCTGCCGGGTGGGCACAAATTTCATAATTCTTTACCTTTCGGCTGTTATCTGAATACACGAATGAAAGAGAGCCGCGCACGGTAAACCGCCGGGCAGCCCGCAGAGAATTGTTTCTGGGTATGAACAGGGGGGCTGAAGACCGCACATCTTCAACTGGCCGGAACACGACTGAGCGTGGCGCTCAGACTGTCCGGTGCATCATCAGCAGAAGCATCACCGCTTGACTCGGTCAGTTCTGGAAGTTGTCATTCGGGTCGTTGCGGGTGGAAATCCCAGGGCGGGAAATACCACGAAGGCGGGCCGCATGAACAATCTCAGGCACGTCGCCCGGCCTTCGCTGGCAGCGCGTATTCTAGGTCTCACGAATTTATTGTCAACGACTTTTTAAGTTGTTGGTTGAATTTTTCAGTGGCGGCGGCAGGCCGACTGACAGCGGATTTCATCAGCGCCCGGATGATGATGAATCCGCTGACTGCGGCGGACCGACAGCCTGCACGCGGCCCACTTCGCCGGTCGTCAGGCGCACCTTGATGCCGTGCGGATGGTGCGCGGAACTCGTCAGAATTTCTCGCACAATGCCGGTCGTGCGGCGGCCCGTGCGCTGATCCTGCTTCTGCACAATCTCAACCTGCAGCCCTGGTCTGATGTCTTTGCGGTACTGTCCGTTCATCGCAGCATCACTCCTGTGTTCATTGCAGCGTTTTTTCTCCGGCGCGGTGGCGGCGTGACGCGATTACTGGTGCGCGGCGAGGTATTGTTGCCAGGCTTCATAAAAGCCGACGCCGGCCTGCCGGGCATCGTGAAAGTATTGCCGGTTGGCGGTGACGTGCCACAGCCAGAAAGCGGCCACCTCCGCGCGCGTCAGGCTTTCGGCAGCAGGGATGACGCGAAAGCCGCCGGAACTGGTGGCGGCCTCGCTGCAAATCAGTTCCACGGCAAAGCCCGTGCGCTGGCCGAGCATCTCAACGGCGAGTTCGGGATCTTCGGACCAGAGATCATCGCTGACCTGTTGACTCATGATTTTCCTTTCACGGCGGACCTGAAGCCCAATGGCATTAAGTTAAGCAGAAGAGAGATGACCGCAACAGACGGAAATAACGAAACACACGGACAGACCTGTGCTGAATCGGCCTGGTTTCGTCTGTTCCGTTATTTCCGTCTGCTGCGGTCATCTCTCTTCCGGCTGGTTCTCTCGCTTAACTTAATGCCATTGACCTGAAGCCTGGGCAAAGGCCCTGACCTGTAGTTCAGCAGACCGCTCAGCCGCGTCGTACGTCTGATTCAGGCGGCGGGCGGCGTCACTTCCCTTCTCAATGCTGCCAGGCTTTCACGCCAGCGACGCAATTCATCGGGTGCGGGCCGCTGCGCCTGTTCAAGATGCCGGTTGCAGGCCTCTTCAACCTCGCAGGCAATCACTGACACGTTCGGGAAGCCGAAGGTGCGGCCTGCGCCATGCAGCCCGTGAAACTGGCGCATCAGTTCCCACAACGTGCTGACGGCCTCAGGCGCTTCGGGCGGCATGGCTTCAAGCGCCTGCAAGGCCTGTTCGATGCGTGCAAACCGTTCCGCCGCGCTGCGGTAAAACTGCCCGCGCAATTCACTCAGGATGTCATCGAACTCAGGCATCGCAGTTTGAAATCGTCACGCACAAGAAACAAGTAACAAGGCGCAAACAAGGCGCAAACAAGGCGCAAACAAGGCGCAAACAAGGCGCAAACAAGGCGCA
>CAYWDW010000554.1:1889-4445 GCA_964457105.1 uncultured Heliobacteriaceae bacterium | reverse complement strand
TGAACTGAAGGTCAGCTTTGCGCAATATTTCGCACGACTGCGGAGTGAACCGGCGAGCTGTCAATGGCGACAGTCGCCAAAGATTCTGTCCAGGTCTTTGACGAACAGGCCGGTTTCGATAAAACTGTGCCTGATAAATATCTGCCCGCCTGCAAACCAGTCAGGCCGCCAACAGGATTGAAGATTATGGCTGAATCGAAATCACCATCCGCCCCGGTCCCGGAAGTGCAGGCGCGTCGGGCTGCGCGCGGCAGTCGCATTGTTTTATGGCTTGTGATCGTTCTGGCGCTGCTGAGCGGCGGCGGCCTGCTGCTGCGGTCGCGCTGGCCGGGCAAAACGAACGTCACGACTGAAGCGTCGGCTGCCGCCGGCACAGAAGCTCCGAAGGGCGCGCCGGAGCGCGTGCAGTTTTCAGCCGAAGCCCTGCGCCACGCCGCCATTGAAACGCAGGCGGTCAGCGAACAGTTGCTGCCGCTGGAGCTGGAGGCGACCGGGCGCATTCAGGTTAATGAAGACGCGGCGGCCCGCATCGGTTCACCGACTGAAGGCCGCGTGACCAAAGTGCTGGTCACGGTGGGCGATTACGTCAAGGCCGGTCAGCCGGTAGTGCTCGTTCACAGTCACGAACTCGTGCAGGCGCAGGCCGATCATTCAAAGGCGCGCTCGCGCGTCACGCAGGCTGAAAAGATGCTGGCTTTCGCGCAGGCTGAACTTGAACGCATCAACCGGTTGCAGGCCATTGGCGCGGTGTCGCAGCGCGAACAGCGCCAGGCGGCGGCTGAAATCACTGCTGCTGTTTCAGAACTGGAACAGGCCAGAACCGAACAGCGGCGCAGCGAGGAATTTCTGGAACATCTCGGCGTCAGTCCCGACGGCCTGGATGATGTCGTGATTCGCGCTCCGATTGCGGGCGTCGTCACCAAACGCAACGTCAGCATCGGCACGGTCGTCAATCCGGCTGAAGACCTGCTGGTGATTGCCAACCTTGCGACCCTGTGGGCGGTGGCTGAAGTGCCCGAAAAGGACGCGGCCATGGTCAGGCCGGGGCAGCCGGTCTGGCTGACGGTGCAGGCTTTCCCGGACAAACAGTTTGCCGGGCGGGTCGTGCACATCGGTGAATCGCTCAATCCTGAAACGCGCACGACACAGGTGCGCTGTCTGATCGAAAACGCGCGCGGTCAGTTGCGCCCGGAAATGTACGCCGCTATTCACCTGTCAACCGGCAGAACCGCGCCGCTGCTGGCCGTGCCGCGCGAAGCCGTGCAGGAGATGCAGGGGCAGCGCGTCGTCTTTGTGGCCGCGAGCGACGGCAGCTTTGAAAAGCGCGTCGTGCAAACGGGCCGGGAGCAGGGAACTCAGCTCGAAATCACAAGCGGTCTGCAAAAGGGCGAACGCATCGTGACGCGCGGCGGCTTTTTCATCAAATCAGAATTCCTCAAAGGCTCGATGTCCGAAGAGTAGAAGCGAGCAGGGCCGCTGCCAACTGGCACAAATGATTCAAGGCACATTCTGCCTGCTCAATTCCTTTGCGGAGAGCCAGGACCTGTCAGCCTCGCTGCGGCAAAGAGTGGAGAATGCAGAATTGAGAATGCTGTCAGGCCCGGGTCTCACCGGCCTGATTTATGTCGTGTTCACGCGCGGCGGCCTGCCTGATCTGACGACTGCCTGAAATTTATATGATTCGCACACTGATCAATTTTTCACTGCGCCAGCGGCTGCTCGTCATCGGGCTGGTGCTGCTGCTGGCCGGAGCGGGGCTGTACGCCTTCACGCAACTGCCGATTGATGCCTTTCCTGATCTGACCAACAACCAGGTCAACGTCGTCACCGAAGCGCCGGGGATGGCGGCGGCAGAAGTCGAACAACTCGTCACCTATCCCATCGAAAGCGCGATGATGGGCATTCTCAGGACCGAACAGATTCGGTCTGTCTCGAAGTTCGGCCTTTCGATGATCACGATTGTCTTTGACGACAGCGTGGATACCTTCTTTGCGCGGCAACTGGTCAATGAACGATTGCAGGAAGCCCGCACGCGCATTCCATCGGGACTGGAACCGACGCTGGGGCCGGTGGCGACGGCCTTCGGTGAAATCTATCAGTACGTGATCGAAGGCAAAGGTCACACGGCGATGGATCTCAAGACGCTGCACGACTGGGATTTCAAACCACAGCTTCGCACTGTGCCGGGCGTCAGCGAGGTCAATTCGTGGGGCGGCTTTGTCCGGCAGTATCAGGTGCTGGTCGAACCGGAGCGGCTGCTGGCTTACAACCTGACGCTGCGCGATGTCTATGAATCGCTCGCGCGCAGCAACACCAATTTCGGCGGCAGCTACATTGAACACGGCGCGGAAAGTTACACGGTGCGCGGCCTCGGACGCTTCAGTTCGGAAGCGGACATCAACAAAGTCGTCGTCAAATCGGCCAAAGGCGTGCCGGTGCTGGTGCAGGACGTGGCTTCAGTCGAAATCGGCCCGGCGGTGCGGCAGGGCGCAGTGACCAAGGACGGCAACGGCGAAGTCGTCGACACGCTCCCCGTTCCCTGGAAAACCCCGCCCA
>CAYWDW010000554.1:0-1879 GCA_964457105.1 uncultured Heliobacteriaceae bacterium | reverse complement strand
ATCATGACCAAAGGCGAAAACTCCAAGGCCGTGATTGAGCGCGTCACCGACCGCATCAAGGGCATCGAGCGCACGCTGCCCGAAGGCGTGAAGCTGACGCCGTTTTACGATCAGACGGGACTCGTCAATCGCACCACGCGCACGGTGGCCACCAACCTGATCGAAGGCGGGCTGCTCGTCATCATCGTGCTGTTTCTGTTTCTGCATAACATTCGCGCTTCGATCATCGTGGCTTCGACCATTCCGCTTTCGATGCTGATTGCTTTCATCGGCATGAAATTCTTCGGCGTCTCGGCCAATCTGATGAGCCTCGGCGCGATTGATTTCGGGCTGATTGTGGATGGCGCCGTGGTGATGGTCGAAAATTACATCAGCCGGTTGCATCATCCCGAAGCGCACGACACGCCGCGTCATCAGGAGACCGTCAGAGAAACAATCCGCATCAGCGCCGTCGAAGTCGGGCGGCCCATCGTGTTCGGCATCAGCATCATTGTTGCGGTGTACCTGCCGATCTTTGCGCTCGAGGGCATGGAATCGCGGATGTTTCGCCCGATGGCGCTGACGGTGTGCTGCGCGATTCTCGGTTCGCTGCTGCTGACGCTGACGCTGGTTCCGGCCATCAGTTCGATGGCGCTCAAACGGCAGGCGCATCATCCGCGCGAAGGCGTGATTGACCGGCTGCGCGCGGCTTACCGGCGGCAACTGACGAGGGCCGTGCGGCATCGCGGCATCACGCTGGGCGGCTCGCTGCTGCTCGTCCTGCTGGCGATTGGTTCGATTCCGTTTCTCGGCACCGAATTCATGCCGGCGCTCGATGAAGGCGCACTGCTGATTGAAACGCGCCGGTTGCCGTCGGTGTCGCTGAGCGAATCGGTCAGGATTGCGACCATGGTTGAAAAGGTCGTCCGCGAATTTCCCGAAGTTGAAACCGTTGTCACGAAAATTGGCCGTCCCGATCTGGCGACGGAAGCCATGGGCATTTACCAGGGCGATGTTTACATCATTCTCAAACCGCACGAGGAATGGACGACGGCGAAGACAAAGGAAGAACTGATTCAGCGGATGGATGAAAAGCTGAAGAGCGTGCCAGGCGTGGTTTACAACTTCACGCAGCCGCTGGCGATGCGGCTGGATGAAGTCATTTCGGGCGTGCGGTCGGATGTGGCCGTCAAGCTGTTCGGTGACGATCCGGCCACGCTCGAACGCGAGGCCGAACGCCTCCGGCGCGTGATGGCGCGCATTCAGGGCGCGGCTGACGTACAGATTGAAACGCTCGGCGGCGCGGGTGAATTGCAGATTGAACTCAATCGCGCTGAGATGGCGCGTTATGGTCTGCACGTTGACGACGTGAAACAAACGGTCGAAACCGCCGTTGGTGGCACAGCGGCGACTGAAATCATTGATGGCCGCCGCCGCTTTGCCGTCGTCGTCAGATTGCCTGAAGCGAAGCGCCACGATGCCGCCACGATTCGCGCTTTGCTGATGCCCGCGCCGGGCGGCGAGCGCGTGTCGCTCGGTCAGATTGCGACGGTGCATCCGGCGGAAGGCCCTGAGGTCATCAACCGCGAAAACGCGCAGCGCCGCATCGTGATTCAGTCCAACGTGCGCGGGCGCGACATCGGCAGCTTCGTCGCCGCCGCGCAGGAAGCCATCCATCGTGAAATCAAACTCCCGCCGGGTTATTACATCACGTGGGGCGGCGAATTCGAGAATCAGCAGCGCGCGATGAAGCGGCTTTACCTCGTTGTCCCGCTCGCGCTGTTTCTGATCTTCCTGCTGCTGTTCACGATGTTCGGCTCGGTGCTGCAATCGCTGCTGATTATCGTCAACGTGCCGCTCGCGCTCGTCGGTGGCATCGCAGCGCTGTGGGCGCGCCACC
>CAYWDW010000553.1:0-4471 GCA_964457105.1 uncultured Heliobacteriaceae bacterium | reverse complement strand
GCAATGACAGTTGTCGCGCCGGTGATGGGGCTGTATCTGCAAATCCGCAGGTTGACACGATCAGCGATGTAGACGTGCCCGGCTGCATCGGTGGCAATACGGACGGGGTCGCCAAGTCGCGGAGGGTTGGCGAGGCTTCCCTCAGGCGCGTAAACGCTGAGGGACCCGCCGGCGATGGTAATCACAGACGGAACCGGTGCGCTGGCGCTGATCGTGCGCAGAATGCTGATGGCTGCGCTGCTGGTGTTGCCGCGTTCATCCCGCGCGGTGACGGTGATCGGGTTGACGCCTGTGTGCAGCGGCAGCGCGCTGACCATCCACGTCGAAGTTCCGTTCGCCGTGCCGCTGCCGCCGCGCTGGTTGTTCCAGGTCACTTCAGTCACCGCGAAATTGTCGCTGGCCGTCCCGCTGAGACTGATGACTGCGCTCTCCGTCCGGTGATTGTTCGCCGTCGTCGGCGCCGTGATTCTGATGACGGGCGCGAAAGTGTCGAGCGCCGTCTTGAGGCGGCCTGCCTGAGTGACCGCATAACTTCTTCCGGCAATCGTGATCGTGCCTGTCCGCTCGCTGCTGCCTGCGTTCGAGGCCACTGAATAACTGATCACGCCAGTGCCTGTGCCGCTGCTGTCGGAAGTAAGCGTGATCCAGTCGGCGTTGCTGGTTGCCGTCCAGTGACAACTCCCCGTGACTGGCGCAACCTGGACGCTGCCGACACCTCCATCGGCGTTGAAGGCCTTGCCGGTGTCTGACAGCCTGTGACTACAGGGACCAGGGCCGAGACCAGTGCGCCACGCGCCGCGACCATGTGTGAAGGCGAACAACTGCGACTGCCCGGCGACATTGCTGATCACCAGCGCGGCGACATTGACGTTGGCAAAGCCGGTATTCTCGACCGCCCACGTGCTGCCACCGTCGAGCGAAGCGAAGACGCCCAGATCAGTGCCCACATACAGACGCGCAGAGTTATTCGGATCAACCACGATGCAGTTGACCGGCAGATCGGGCAGTCCGGTCGCCCCGAAGCCGTCCAGCCCGCTCCACGTGATCCCGCCGTCAGAACTGCGCCAGACGTGCGTGCCGCCAAAGGTCGAGTAAGTTGCATAGGCGATATTTTTATTGGCCGGATCGAACGCGAGCCACGACACAAAACCAGCGCGCGGGCGGCTCTGTACCCAGGACGTGAATGAGTTCGTCATCCACGCCCGTTCCGAACGAAAGATCGTGCCATTGAGATTGCCTGCGACTACGACATTTGAATCGGTCGGCGCAATGGCAATGGCAGAAACACTGCCGAGCCGGTCGCTGGCCTGAAGCCAGTTGGCGGCGCCGTTGCCAGTGCGCCAGAGGACATTGCCGCCCGTCCACAATCGTTGCGGATCGCTCGCGTCCATCACCACTGGCGAAACGAACAGGCCCGTGTCGCTGAGGCCGAATGTCGCCGGGCTGAAAGTCATTCCTCCATTCGTTGATTTTCTGATTGAAAGCCCCGGAGTGGTCGCGTACAGAATCTGCGGATTATGCGGATCAACCGCCACAAATCCACCATCGCCGCCCAGGATCTCGCGCCATGCGTTGCTGCCTTCAGCTTCCGTCCCGCGCACCGTGCCGTTGTCCTGCGTGCCACCGAAATATGCCTGCCCGTCAGGGAAGGGCAGACCGTGATAAAACTGCGTCACCGCGTAACCGTTGTTGAGCGAAGTCCACGCGACCGAACCGTTGCCCGGATTGCACGCTGCCATCATCCCGGTCGCAACCGCAGCCTGCGCATTGTCGGTGCGGAAGATGCCGCCATCGCCGCCAACGAACATGGTCTGGTTCGTTGCGCCGTTGTACTGCGGATGAAAGGCGATGACGTGCTGATCGGCGTGCGCGTATTGCGGCGCGGTTTTGTCTGCCCACCAGTACGAAGCCAGTCCCCAGCTTGCGCCACCATCAACCGAGCGAAACAGATCAATGCCACCTGCCCAGACGCGATTCGGATCAACCGGATCAACCGCAATCACGTTGTCATACCAGCCCTGCGCGAACGGGCGGTTCGGGCCGAGGCCGCATTCGGAAAGGGAAGCGAGGAGCGGATTGGTGAGCAGTAAAGAACTGAGTTTGTCCGGACTGCTGGCCGAGACCTGAGTCGTCCATGAATCGGGATCACCGCTGCTTGTCGAACGAAACACTCCAAGCAGCCCATGCCTCAATCCGCTCTGCCCGTTGCTCGCGGCCAGCGCGTAGATGATGTTCTGATTCGACGGCGCAATCGCCAGCGAGGTCCGGCTCATCCCCGGCTGTGACAGCACTTCAGTCCACGCGCCTGCTCCGGCGGCGTCAGGGTTGCGAAAAACCTTTGCCTGATTGAAGCCATTTGACGGCAGACCAAAGACTGTGCCGCAGGAGGCGAAAAGATAATCGGTCGGGAGATCGGTGCGAATCGCCAGATCAAGACAACCGCCGTTGAGCTGCGGATCAAAGAGCTTCGTCCAGTTGCTGCCACCATCAGTCGAACGCCAGAGGCCGGTTGTGGTCGCCGCATAAATTCGCTGGCTGTTGGTCGGGCTGATGATGAGGTCGTTGACGAAGTAAAAATCGGATGTGCCGGTGCTGGTCAGGTATTGCCAGCTTGCGCCGCCGTCAATGGTTCTGAAAATGCCTGCGCCCCTGAAATCAAGAGTGACGCCTTCGCCAGTGCCGGCATAAATCACGTTCGGATTTTTCGGATCCATCACGAGCGCGCTGACCGCGATGTTGGCGATCAGATCGGCGAGCGGGGTCCACATTGCGCCGCCGTTGATGGTTTTCCAGACGCCACCCGTCACGCCTGCGGCATACATCACCTGCGGATTGGTCGGATCAATCAGCAGCGCCCGCGTGCGTCCGCCGATGTTGCCTGGCCCAAGCGGCGTCCACGCGCCGAGCAGGTTTTCTTCAGACGCCGATTCGGCGGCAGCCTCGCTTTCAGCAGGCAGCAGGCGTTGCTGCGCGGTTGAATAACGCGGCATCCGGCGCATCTGTTCGCGGGCTTCAAGGTAGCGTTCGACCGGCACGTACTTTTCGCCTTCGGGCGCGCGTTTGAGGCGATAAAACTCGGCGGCCTCGCCGGGCTGATCGTAAGCTTCGCGCGGCTGACCGGTTTCTGCTGCTTCGCGGGCGATTGCTTCACGCAGTTCGGCTGAAGCGTGAATGGGCTGCGGCGGATCGGCGTGACCGGAACTTTTCCCAGCTTCAGTCGGCCTGGCTGAAGGTTCGGCGCCTGGCGAATGGCTGCTTTCGGATACCGTCGGCTGCGGTGCTGATTCAGGTGACGGCTGACTGCCAGGCCTGACGCCTGAATGCCTGAGGCTGAACGTGGTCAGAATAGTGATGGCGAGAATGGTGATGAATGCAATGACTGCTTTGTTTCGTTTCATACAAGAACTTCCTGGCGATCTGGCTGAGCCGGTGGCGCAGGTTATCAGGTTTGAGTCCGAGGTCTGCTGAGATTGCGGGTCAGGGTTCGGGGTCGTCCGCAACGGCGCTGAGTTTACGGTAACTGTGCAGGTGAAAGGAAGCCTGTACGAAGCAGGCGCAATCACTTTAATCAAGCGGCGGCTGATTAAATCGAGGGCCACCCTGGGACACAAATTCACCACAGAGGTCACAGAGGAACACAGAGGAGATCAGAGTTGATCCTGTCTCTGTGTTCCTCTGTGTTCCTCTGTGGTGCATCTCTCTGAGGCTCAGACGGCGGCGCGGTGCAGGCGGGTTTTGATGTGATGAATCTCGCGGCGCACATCCTTGAGCCGTTTGTGATCGTGGGCGGCGAGCGCTTCATCGCGCTGCTTTTTCAGATCATGGATCTGCGACTTGAGCATGGATTTGTTGGCGCCCTCGACGTGATGATGCGCGTACATCTCAATGCCCAGCGCCCGGCAGATGGCCGCGAGCAGATGCTCCTTGTTAAGTTGCGTGTAGCCCTTGACGGCTTCGTGGTCGAGGCCGGCGGCAATCTCGCGCAACTGTGCGACGGTTTTGTGTTTCAGTTCTTCCCAGGTGTAAGCCATGGTCTTCGATCCTCCTCTCTGAAAAGTTAAGGTAACAAAGTGAACTGTGGACTGATTTCCGGCTGATTTTATGCAGTCGGATCAGGCGCGTCCAGCAATGGCAGTCAGCCTGATACAGCCCACCACAATCATGATGAGGGTTTGTGGACACGCCACGGTACGGTACAGGGAGCGGTAGCGACCTGGTGCGCCCGACGTGTGCGCCTCCCGAGTCCACCAGGTCGCTACCGCTCCCTGTACCGTATCGCGCGCTCTCCTGTCCCGGACACACAATGGCAAATTGACCTACGGTCTGGCTTCGAGCACCAGATTGAAGGGCGTTTCAGTCGCGCGGCGAAAGCGCGTGAAGCCGCCTTTAGTGACGACCTCGCGCAGTCGCGCTTCACCGGCCTGTGCGCCGAGCGCGAGACCGACTTCCTGCGACAGCGAAGCCGGCGTGC
>CAYWDW010000552.1:0-4476 GCA_964457105.1 uncultured Heliobacteriaceae bacterium | reverse complement strand
CTGGAACTTGATTGGGAGAAGGCTGCTCTCATGCTGATTTATGCAACAAAGCCTCTCGGATTGAAGAGCGGCACCCGTTTCCCGCTGACCGGATCAATTCCGGTGGTTTTGTCGCTCTTGTGTCCATTGCATAGCTGGCAGGACAATGCCAGATTGCTCAGCCTGATTGCTCCTCCTTTGCTGCGCGGCACGACATGCTCAACAGAGAAGAACTCAGTAGTGAAATCCAGTTGACTCAGGCAGTATTCACAACATCTCCTGGCGCGCTTTTCGACTGCGAGTCTGATTCGTCTGGTGACTCGCTGTTTATCCATACACAGGTGGGGGCTTGATGCCTAGCTGCTGCATGACCTTTCTCAGGGTCACTCCGCGAAGCTTTGCCAGTTTCGCCAAAGCTTCGATGCGCTCAACATTCAGTTGCTCGGCCTTTTCCGTTAGTTTCAGCAGCTCTCTGAGCTCAGGAGGCGTAATCGTTTCGGCCCGCCGCTTGTCAATCAGTTCATAAAATCGTCTGCGTTGTTTTTCGGAAAGTCCGCGATTGATTCTGAGGAGAAGTTTCGCTTCTTCCCTGGCAAGATGCGGAACCCTGCGCTGGGCGCGAACCACTGCCAGGCGGGCAACCAGATCATCAAATTCAGCCTGGGGCAACTGCGCTGCTGCTTTGACGATTTGCTCTGGCCTGACTTCAAATTCGATTACTGGCATAAGGCCCTTCCGGAATAATTGTCAGTCGTCGGCGTGCAGGAAGCAGACCGACCACTGACGAACGAACACTACTGCTTCACCAACTCTTCCCACTCGGTATGAATAAACCCGGCTGCGGGCTGGTCAATTCTCTCATACGTGTGTGAGCCGAAGAAATCGCGCTGCGCCTGGGTCAGGTTGAGCGGCAGGTTCGCCGTGCGATACATGTCGAAGTAAGCCAGGCTCGCCGACATGGCCGGAACCGGAATGCCTGCGCTCTGCGCCGTTGTGACGGCCTGGCGCCAGCGCGGTTGCGCGTCGAGCGCCCACGCCTTGAAATCAGGATCGAGCAGCAGGTTCGGCAGATCGGCGCGACGCTGATAGGCCTGCTTGATCTTGTCCAGAAACTGCGCGCGGATGATGCAGCCGCCTTTCCAGATGCGGCTCAGTTCGCCGAGGTTGATGTTCCAGTTCCATTTTTCCGATCCGGCGCGAATCAGGTTCATGCCCTGGGCGTAGGAACAAATCTTGCTCGCGTAAAGCGCATCGCGGACGGCGTCAATCAGTTCCTGTTTGTTGCCGCTGTAGCTGCTCGCCGGGCCGGGCAGTTGTTTGCTGGCTTCGACGCGCTCGTTTTTCAGGGACGACAGCACGCGGCCATCAATCGAAGCGTTGATCGTCGGAATCACGACGCCCAGCTCGAGCGCGACCTGCGAAGTCCACTTGCCGGTGCCTTTCTGTCCGGCCTTGTCGAGAATCAGATCCACCAGCGGCTGGCCGGTGGCGGGGTCAATCGCGGTGAAAATCTTTGCGGTGATTTCGATCAGGAACGATTGCAGCGATCCGGCGTTCCATGCGGCAAAGACCCCGGCCAGTTCGTGTGCCTTCAGTCCGGCGACGTGGCGCAGAATGTCGTAGGCTTCAGCGATCAGTTGCATATCGCCGTACTCAATGCCGTTGTGTACCATCTTGACGAAATGACCGGCACCGTCCGGGCCGATGTAAGTCACGCACGGCCCGTCATCAACTTTGGCGGCGATGGCTTCCCAGATCGGGCGAATCTGTTCATAGGCTTCACGGTCGCCGCCGGGCATCAGCGACGGCCCCCAGAGCGCGCCCGATTCGCCGCCCGACACGCCGGAGCCGATGAAATTGAGGCCTGCGGCTTTCAAAGCTTTTTCGCGGCGCTGCGTGTCGGGGAAGTACGAATTGCCGCCGTCAATGATGATGTCGCCCTCATCGAGCAGCGGTTTGAGCTGACTGATGACCGCATCAACGGCGTCGCCGGCTTTGACGAGCAGCACGATTTTGCGCGGGCGGGCGAGCGATTTGACGAACTCCTCAATCGAATAGGTGCCGATGACTTCTTTGCCTTCGGCGTGGTCTTTGGCGCGGTCAAGAAACCTGTCAACTTTGGTTGTGTCGCGGTTGAAAACGGCAATCGGGAAGCCGTTGCGCGCAATGTTGAGCGCAAGGTTTTCACCCATCACGGCAAGTCCGATCATGCCGATCTGCGCCTGTCTGGCTCCGGCTTGTGGTTGCATAAGACTCCTTTCAGCGGTTAAGGGGGCAGACTCAGCAGATCCAGAATTTCGTGGTCGCACATCGGCGTGTGGGTGGTGGGGGGGGGGGGGTGGGGGGGGGTTTTGGGTTAGTCGAGTATCGGAGGAGGGGGGCCCCTCGCCCGCCCGCCGCGGCGCCGGAGCTTTTTGTTCCAGGAAAGCAAAGCGGCGAGAACTCGCCGCACTCCACACGCGGCTGCGCGAATTTTGGATTTACTGAGTCTGATTGTTCGACAAGGGGGGGCAGCTTGTCGCTGATTCAACGGCCATTGTTGCAGTCAAAGCGATTTGCTGCTGCGTCATCACACGACAAGCTGGCCCCTTGTCGGACATTCACTGACTCAGTTTGATGTTGCGAATCGCGCTCCAGTCGCCGGACGGATCAAGCGTGAGTCCGGTCACGCGGTCGCGGGCGACGACGATGGTTGACGGATACCACAGATAAATCATCGGCAGTTCGTCGGCCAGGATCTTCTGCACTTCCGAAAAGATCTGCTTCTGCCGGTCGCGCGGGGCGAGGATTGATTCGTCAAGCAGCTTGTCAACTTTCGGATTGTTGTAGCGCATGCGGTTCTGCCCGTTTTTCGGGACCGACTGCGAATAAAAGGCGTAACGGAAAATATCCGTACTCTGATTGCCGCCGACGAGCGTGTTCAGATACATCTGAAAGTTGCCGTCCGTCACGTCCTGGGTGAACTTCTGCGGTTCGACCGACTGAATTTCAAGGTCAATGCCGACGCGGCGCAACTGTTCCTGCATGACTTCAGCCGTCTTGCGCGAAATGGAAACGGTGCGGGTTTTGAGCGTCATCTTGAAGCGGGGTTTGTCGCCTTCGGCCTTGCGTCCGGCGGCGTCAAGCAACTGCTTCGCTTTTTCAGGGTCGTGGTTGTAAGTGGTCACGTTCGGCTCAAAAGCCCATTGCGACGGCGGCAGCACGCTGGTCGCCGGTCTGGCCTGGCCGCGCAGCAGGTCGCGGATGATCGCTGTGCGGTCAATCGCGTAAGCAATCGCCTGGCGCACGCGCTGATCCTTCAGAATCGGATCGTTCATATTCAGGCCGAGGTGCGTGAGGTTGGTGCCGTCGCTGAGCGTGACTTTGATGCCCGGAGCCTTTTGCAATGCTTCGACCGTGACCGGATCGAAATCGGCGTTGATCGCGAGGTCGGCTGAACCCTTGCGCAGTTCGCTTTCGCGCGTCGAGTTGTCGGGCACAATGCGAATGCGCAGCGTATTGAAGGACGGGCGACCCTCGAAATAGTTGTCGTTGGCGGCAAGGACGACTTCCTGATCCTGCGTGTAGCTGACGAATTTGAACGGGCCGGTGCCAATGGGATTTTTGGACTGCTGCGCGCCTGAGCCTTCGGGAATGATGCCGATGGGCAGAATGATGTTGGCGAGGCCGGGCACCGGCACCTTGCAGCGAAAGATCAGCGTCTGCGGGTCGGGCGCTTCGATGGCGTCAAGCTTGTCGGCGAGTTCGACCTTTTTGCCTGACTGAAAGCCTTTGTCGAGCGTGGAGTCAAAGGTGTATTTGGCATCGCGCGAGGTGAACGGCTTGCCATCGTGAAATTTGACGCCCTGGCGCAGTTTGAAGGTGAAGGTCTTGTAGTCGGGCGCGGCCTCGAAACTTTCAGCGAGGTCGCCGACCGGCTCGAACTGCGCGTTCTTTTTTGTCAGGCCGTTGAAAAGCAGTTGCCGCAGGCGTTCATCGGCGGAATCGGTGCTGACGCGCGGGTCAAGCGTGGTGATCTTCTTTTCAATCACCATCGTCAGTTCATCGGATTTTGCCTGGCGTTTGCAGGCGAGGGCGAAGCCGAAAAGTGAAATGAGCAGCAGCCCGGTCAGCAGGTGCAGGGGAGTGAAAGCCCGCCGGGCCGGAGAAAGAACGAGTCTGAATGAGTAATTGACTGAGCCTGAATTCATCTGTGGTTTGCCGGATGGTCTGGTGATGCTGGTTGATGTTTGACGGGGGCCGTCGGTGATTGTCAAGGTTACGGTTTGCGCGCTGGTCTGGAAAAGCCGTTCACAGCGGCTGGTTGAGTGAAGATCAGGGTCTTTCCATTGAATGATGGTTCTGCTTCGTGGCAGCGCGGCGATTATGGACAAACCCGTCCGCTGACGCAAGCTGCTGTTTTCAGGCGGGTGTACGAAGTCAAAGTTGAAGAGGCAGAGAGATGACGGAACAAACGGAAATCACGGAAGGCACGGAAAGCTTCAGACCCTGGTCAGT
>CAYWDW010000551.1:0-4484 GCA_964457105.1 uncultured Heliobacteriaceae bacterium | reverse complement strand
TTGATCTATTTCCTGGAAGTGCTGGCCTGCGGCCACCAGACTGGCGCATCCGCTGTATTCAATCTATTGTTCCCTGCAAGCCAGTCTGGCCGCAGGGAAACTGCGATGCGGAGTGACCAGAAACACGGTGCCGACGCCGTGCCTGAACTGTCGCTCCATTTGGGCAAAAATCAGGTCATGGACAAACAGCAGCCCGGTTCAGTTCGTGTCCGCGCAGCCACCATCGAAGACGCCCGGTGGCTGGCGACGCTTGCCCGCCAGTTGCTCGAATATGAACGCTCGCTCAATCAGC
Organism: uncultured Heliobacteriaceae bacterium; assembly: GCA_964457105.1. Classification (GTDB taxonomy): domain Bacteria; phylum Acidobacteriota; class Blastocatellia; order RBC074; family RBC074; genus DASRDU01. The sequence goes on along the minus strand of CAYWDW010000551.1, from coordinate 4,192 downwards.
AGGCTGGAGAGCTGACTCCCTGGGCGGCGAGCGAGGATGAATTGCGCAAACAGATGCGACGGCCCGGCACTCGTTTTTTTGTCGCTGAAGAGGCTGAGCGCAGCGGTGAAATCATCGGCTATATCAAAGCCGTCATTTACGGCCTGCCGCCTGATCGCCGTGAAACGGGGCTGCGCCGCTGGCTGCTGGCGCAGGCTGAACGCGGCGCGCGGCGGGCTTTCAATTTCGTGATGCGACGACCGCGCCCGAATGTGCGGGTCACTGGCGGTTACATTGCCGGGGCTTTCGTGCGCCCCGATGTGCGGCGTACCGGTGTCGGGCAGGCGCTCGTCAATGCCGCTGAGGAATGGTTTCGCAGTCACGGCATCGTCACCTGTGAACTGCACGTGCTGCATGCCAACACGTCGGCCCGTCATTTCTGGGAAGAATCAGGATATGAACCGCTGGCGATGGGAATGAGAAAGAAGCTGTGATGGGGGAGGAAGTCGGAATTCGGGAGTCGGAATTCGGAAGTCCGGCAATCAATGGGTTCATCAACACCCTGAACTCTGAAGTCATGAACTACAGCAGTTGAGAACTGCCGAATTCCGACTCCCGAATTCCGACTTCAAAGATTTTCCTTGTACCAGGCGACGGTGCGCTGCAAACCTTCGGCCAGGCCGACCTGCGGCGTGTAACCGAGCAGCCGTTGCGCCTTTGAAATATCAGCCAGCGAATGCCGCACGTCACCGGCGCGCGTTTCAGCGTAATTCGCTTTCAGGTTCGTGCCGATGATCTGCTGCAATTCAGCGAGCAACTGATTGAGCGTAATGCGTTCGCCAATCGCCACGTTCATCACTTCGCCTGCCGCTGCCGGAGCCTCCGCCGCGCGCAGATTCGCGTCCACGACGTTATCAATGTAGGTGAAATCGCGCGACTGTTCACCGTCGCCGAAAATCACCGGAGCCTCGCCGCCAAGCAGCGAAGTCACAAACTTTGAAATCACACCCGAATAAGGCGAGGTCGGATCCTGGCGCGGCCCGAAGACATTGAAGTAACGCAGCGCCACCGTTTCCAGCCCGTAAACCCGCGTGAAAACCTGACAGTAATATTCGCCGACGAGCTTCGCCGCCGCATAAGGCGAGAGCGGCGCGGGCAGCATGGTTTCGCGCTTGGGCAGTTCTTCGGTTTCGCCGTAAGCTGAACTCGACGCCGCATAGACCACGCGCTTCACGCCCGCGTCACGCGCCGCCATCAGCACATTGAACGTGCCGTTGACGTTGGCATCGTGATTGAGTTGCGGCTCTTTGACCGAACGCGGAACGGACGGAATGGCGGCCTCGTGAAAGATCACGCTGACGCCTTCGGCAGCCTGCCGGGTCGCGGCTTCGTCGGTAATGCTCGCCTCAATGAATTCAATCCTGCCCGCGAGGTGCGCCAGGTTGGCGCGCCTGCCGGTGATCAGGTTGTCCAGCACACGCACGCGCTCGCCGCGCTCCACCAGGGCCGTGCAGAGATGCGAACCGATAAAGCCTGCGCCGCCCGTGACCAGATAAAGTCTCTCGTTACTCAAACCAATTGTCCTCCAGAAAAAGTTCAGCGCCGCTGACCTGCCGCGCCGCCTGCTGCCGGAAAGCTACTGCGGGGAAGCGCGGCGCGTGATGATTGAATCGCGCCGCCCTGAATTTCAGCCTGGTTTTCCAGGTTGCAGGAAGTGATTGAGGCAGCCTTAACTGCCCACTGATCGTTCGACTCTCAGGGCCGGACGGTCAGGATAATGATTTGCTTCACACGAGGCAAGCACTTCGCTGCCCGGCGTGTATTCGGGCACGATGCGGCACAGCGCTTCGAGCGCGGCGCGCTCGTCGCGGCGTTCAAGCGCGCGGTTGAGCGAGATCAGCCAGTGACTGACTTCGGCGTAGGAAATCGGCCTGCCGCCCAGCACGCGAATCTTCTCGTGCATCGTCGGCAGAATGCCTTCGCCATCGAGCAGCAGTTCCTCAAACAGCTTTTCGCCCGGACGCAGCCCCGTGAATCTGATTTCAATGTCGCGGTCGGGTTCAAGCCCCGACAACTGAATCAGCTTGCGCGCCAGCTCAGCGATCTTCACCGGCTCGCCCATCTCCAGCACGAAAATCTCGCCGCCGCGCCCCATCGTCGAGGCCTGCAACACCAGTTGCACCGCTTCGGTCGTCGTCATGAAATAACGCCTGACTTCAGGGTGCGTCACCGTCACCGGCTGACGCGCCGCAATCTGACGGCGAAAAAGCGGCAGCACGCTGCCATTGCTGCCCAGCACATTGCCGAAGCGCACCGACACAAAGCGCGTCGCCACGCCGAAACCCGCCACCCCCGCTCCGGCATTCTGCCCCCAGGTCTGCCCCCGGTTCTGCATGGCGGCCACGACCAGTTCAGCCGCGCGTTTGGTCGCGCCCATCACGCTGGTCGGATTGACGGCCTTGTCGGATGAAATCATCAGAAAGTCTTCGACGCCTGCTTTCACCGCCGCGCGCGCCACGCTCGCCGTGCCGAAAATATTGTTGCGAATCGCGTGCAGCAGGTGCCGTTCCATCATCGGCACGTGTTTGTAGGCCGCCGCGTGAAAGACCGTCTGCGGGCGGTATTGCGCAAAGACTTCGTCAAGCTGCACGTCATCGGTGATGTCACCAATCACCGGCATCAGATCGAGCTGCGGGAATTTTTCCTGCAATTCAATCTCGATGTGGTGCAGGTCATTTTCTGACCGCTCGAACAGAATCAGCCGGCGCGGCTCGAAAGCGGCAATCTGTCGCGCCAGTTCTGAGCCAATCGAACCGCCCGCGCCCGTAATCAGCACGGTGCGCCCGGCCAGCTTTTCCCGAATGTGCGCAATGTCCAGGCTGACGGGTTCGCGTCCGAGCAGGTCTTCAATGCGCACTTCGCGCACCTGATTGAGCGTCAGGCTGCCGTTGAGCAGATCGTTGATGGCGGGCACGATTTTGAAATCAACCTGGCAGGCGCGGCACTGATCCAGAATCCGCGACACTTCAGCGCCGCGCAGCGACGGCACGGCGATCAGGACTTTTTCAACTGCGTGTTCGTCAATCAGGCGCGGCAGATCAGCCGTCGTCCCCAGCACCGGCAGGCCGTGAAACCGGAGACCCTTTTTGGCCGGATTGTCATCCACGAAACCGACGGGCCGATACTCGACACTGCTGGAACTTTTCATCTGCCGCACCAGCGCGCTGCCCGCTTCGCCCGCGCCGACAATCAGCGTGATCGTCCCGGCGCGACTGGCCAGCGAACTTTCGTTGTAAGCCCGCACGGCAAAACGCACCCCGCCCATCGCCACAATCGTCAGCACCCAGTCAATCGCCCACACCGAACGCGGAAAGCCCGGAAAGCCCCTCGTCACATACACCGCTGCCAGCGCAATCACGGTGCTGACGCTCGAAGCCCTGATGATGTCGGCCAGGTCATTCATCCCGACATACCGCCACCAGCCGCGAAACAAACCGAAGCGATAAAACACCGCCGTCTTGACGAGCAGAATCAGCGGCAGCGTCGCCAGAAAGGCCGGGCGATTGTGATCGGGCAGGTAATAATCCAGCCGCAGCAGGAAGCTGAGCAGGTAAACCACCGAGAAGAGCGAAATCTGAAAAACCGCAATAATCAGCCTGCGATATTTGATGAGGGCGTCCGCCATAAGGGTGAATGATGCGGGGGACAAGGGATAATTTTATCCGGGGCAGGTGCGGTGCTTTCACAACTGTCCGGCGGCTTCGGCTGGACCAGCCTGCGCGCTATTTTCAGCCGCAGCTTCGACCCGACAGACATAAGCCGTGAAAACCGCCAGCATAGTCCCACTAAACACCAGAATGAGCAAGCGCAGCACCTCGCCCGAAAAAGCGTAAGCCACTCCGGCCACGCCGAGCGCCAGACTGAGCAGGTAATAAATCAGCGTGACCCGCCGGTGCGAGTGCCCGGCAATCACCAGTCGCTGATACAGGTGCGAACGGTGCGCCAGCCAGATTTTTTCGCCGTGCCACAGCCGCCGCGCCAGCGTCAACGTGCCGTCATAAAGAAACGGCCCGCAGATCAGCAGCACCGCCGGAAACGGAACCTGAGATTCACCGCTGCTCAACATCACCGCCAGCGCCGCCAGCGCGAAACCGACAACCAGGCTGCCAACATCGCCCATAAAAATTTTCGCGGGCGGAAAGTTGTGCGCCAG
>CAYWDW010000550.1:0-4485 GCA_964457105.1 uncultured Heliobacteriaceae bacterium | reverse complement strand
ACAAAGTCGACAACAGCATCACGCATGAATGTTGGAACGATGCGGACGCCACTTCAAAGGGAAAGTTGAAGATTTCCTCCGGCGCGCGGCAATATTCGCAGCGGTGTCGCGCACGAGCGGCAATGTAATGATAGCGGGGATTCATTTTTTCAGTTCGCGCCGAATCTCTTCAGCACGCTTTGCCGTCGCCTGCAATTCAGCTTCAATCAGCCTGTCCAGTTCAGTCTGTTCTTCAGGCGGCAGCAAAGTCCCGGCTTCGCGCGCCGCACGCCAGCGAGACATCAGTTCAGCCAGCCGCTGTTGTTGTGACGCAGTGAAATAAACGTCCGGTTTCAACCGGCGGACAATCAGCGTCTCAGGGGCGTCTTCACCAAACTGCGCGGCCAGCGCATCCACCGCTTCACCCGCAGTTTTCCCGAATGATTCGCGCTCGCCGGAAAAGGCGCGCCAGATGGTTTCGCCTGAACCGGGATGCTCAGGAATGATTGAGATCGTGTTCATATCTTCACCTCGGATTTCAGCCCGCTGACTGGCGCATTATACCGGGTTCTGCCTTCAGCAGTTTGCCTTCAACCCCGATTGATTGTAGATAACTGCGTATGACTGAAATTCTGCTCTACAACCGTCGCACCGGACAAATCGAACCGGAAGAGATTTACGAACGCCGGGTGATGGAGTTTCTTTTCGGCACGCGCGCGGGGCTGCTGCTGGCTGAAGGGCTGTTCAAGCATCGCTGGGCCACTGAACTCTATGCCCGCCGCATGCACAGCCCGCGTTCCAGAGCCAGAATCAGCGAGTTCATCGAACGCTGTCACATCAACACCGATGAACTGGAACAGCCGCTTGAATCGTTTCGCACCTTCAATGAATTCTTCATTCGCCGCCTGAAACCTGCCGCGCGTCCGATTGACCGCGCTCCCGCGCACCTGATTGCAATTGCCGATTCGCGTCTGAGTCTGCATCCGATCCGGCGCGACACCATTCTGCCAGTCAAGGGCCGCGCCTTCACGCTGCGCGAACTGCTGCGCGATCCAGCAGCCGATCAGTTTATTGACGGGCAGTGCCTGATCTTTCGTCTCGCGCCGGTTGATTATCACCGCTTCTGTTACGTTGACGATTGCGCGCAATCGCCGGTGACGGTCATCAAAGGTTATTACCGCAGCGTCAATCCGCTGGCAATCTGGCGCAGGCTGCCGGTCTTCAGCGAAAACCAGCGTGAATACTGCGTGCTGCGCACCGCCAGCTTCGGCGACGTGGTGCACATTGATGTCGGCGCCACCAGCGTCGGGCGCATCGTGCAGCATCACCGCGCAGGCGGCGCGTTCGAGCGCGGCGCAGAAAAAGGCTACTACGAATTCGGCGGCTCGACTTCGATCCTGCTGCTCAAGGCCGGAGCCGTACAACTTGACGATGACATCGCCGAACATTCCGCGCGCGGCATCGAAACGATTGTGCGCTACGGCGAACGCATTGGCGAACAGATGCCTTCGCAATGACAGAAGAGAGATAACGGAACAAACGGAATGAACGGAACACACGAAAGAAGAACTCTACAGAGTCTGAATAATTCCGTCTGTTCCGTTCATTCCGTTTGTTCCGTTATCTCTCTTCCCCTGTTCAATACACGCCCTCAACCACCGTTGTCTGAAAGCGCGAGAACGGTCTGACGTTGCGCACGCCGTCCCAGGGATACTGTTCGCACGGGCGTTCGCGTTCGCATTCGTCGCGTTCGAGAAAGCGCGGGATGAAGAATTCCTTCGTCAGCGTGGTCAGTCGCGCGCGACCCGTCTGTCCGTACTCGACAACCCTGGTCGGTTCATCCGGGTTCACGACTTCGATCATCGCACGCGGCGAGGGCGGATAATAAATGATGGCCCAGTTGTCTTCAGGCGTTGGCGGCTTGTGCGTCGCCAGGCCCATCAGCGTGTTGCCGTAAGTCGGCGCAAAGTAAATATCCGGGCCAAGCAGTTCTTCGACGGCGAAGCGGTGAAATTGCGGCGTCATTTCAGTGCCGCCGCAGAAGACGCCCGTGATGCCTGCTTTTTTGAGCGAGATTTTTTCGCACAGGGCTTCCAGCAGTTTCGGCGTGGCGAACATGCATTTGACTGTATCGTGCGCGCGCAGGATGGTCAGCGCCTGTTCGATGACGTGTTGCTTGTAGCGTTCCATCATCTGCATCTCGCCCCACTTGATCAGCTTGATGACCCAGCGCGGATCAAGATCCACGCAAAAACAGATGCCGCCGCGAAATTGCGCCAGATGCTCCACTGCCAGGCGCAATCGGCGCGGCCCGCTCGGCCCCAGCATCAGCCAGTCAGCGCCTGGCGGGAAATATTCATCCGGCAGCGTGCCGCTGAAGTGTTCGTAATCAAGCCGAAAGTCCTGCCACGCGGTGCGTGATTTCGGCACGCCGGTGCTGCCGCCTGTCTCGAACACATAAATCGGTTTGTCGGCGTAAGCCTTCGGCACCCAGCGCCGGACGGGGCCGCCGCGCAGGTCATCGTCCTGAAAGAAGCCGAACTTGTCCAGATCGTCATAAGTCTGAATCTCGCGGCGCGGATCGAACGCCAGCGTCTTTGCCTGCTCCAGCCAGTACGGCGTGCCCGTGTCGGGATTGAAATGCCATTCGACGACTTCACGCGTCCACGCATCAAGCGCCTCGCGCGCAGCTTTCACGCGGGCCGATAAATCAGTGTGGGGAGTTGCGCTCATTGATTTTGCTCCGGGATGAATTGGAATTGCTGACCACCAGTCACGCTGCGCCTGATTGTTCCCGCTGATGACCGGCAGTGTCAAGCCGGGACTTTCTGCCGAAAGCTGAAAACCGTGAAAATCGCAGCTAAATCTGATAGCCTGTCCGGCGGCAGAAGCATTGCCTGATTTATGTCAGCAGCAAAACGTCAGCTCGGAAATATCCCAGCCAGCCTGAGACTGAAAGCTGCGTAAATCCGCATGAGCGCGTTTCCACCTGCCATGACAAGCCTGCTGTCAGGCAGTGTAAACACGCCACGCCGGAACATCATAAAATCTGACCGCTTAACCTGACCTGCGGCTATGATCGAAAAAGCAATCAACACGCTGAGGACATGGACAAACATCTTTCGGAGAGTATCTGTGCTGGCCCTGGCTATGGCAGTCTTTGCTTTTGTCAAGCTGCTGTCTCCGATGTTGTTCAGCGATTCAGCGTCACAGTCAGCACCGGGATATTATTACGCCTCCCTGACGATTATTTCTCTGGCTCTGGCACTGGCTTTCTGGTTTCGCTCAGTCGTTTCCCGCCAGCGTCTGATCTGGATTCTGAGTAACACAACACCGCAACCAGCCACAGCCCGACTCAGCTTTAAGAACACACAAAATTCCGAGAGTCGGATTACCATCTCGGCAATCCTCAGTTTCAAATCGGCGCAGGATGAGGAACAGCAGAAATGGATGATGATTTTTGACAGAGGGGGCTTCTGGCTTTCACAGCGTGTCGAACACGAGATCCCGGCCCGCGTTTATTGTGACCCGGAAACCCATTTACCCGTCGCTCTGGAAACTGCAATGGGAGTGTTCTGGAAGGCTTCAGGCAAAGAAGCCGTCAGGAAATTATGACAACTTCTGCCTGAAACCTGCGATTGCTCATTGAGAGATCACTGTGTAGATTATCCATCAGTTAAACCAGAAAACTGGCGCATCTGCCGAGCGCTCGTTTCATCTTTTACTTCAATCAACCGAGGCTGAAATCAATGAATTGTCCACAATGCCACAACGTCATTGCCCCCGGATCGAAGTTTTGCACTTATTGCGGCGCGCCGTCTCAGGTTGCTGCCGCGCCGCCACCGCCGTCACAGGGCGCAGCGCCGGGCGGTTTCAGGATTGATGATGATTCGCGCGGCATCGGGCGCGGTTATAAATACGAGATTCAGCACCAGCCGGCCTTTTCGCTGGCCGTGTTGCAACTGCAACCTGAAGCTTCAATCCTGGCTGAAGCGGGCGCGATGGTCTCGATGTCGGCCAATGTTGAATTGCAGTCGCAGATGAAGGGCGGGCTGATGGGCGCGCTCAAGCGGGCGGTCGGCGGCGAATCGGCTTTCGTTTCGACGTTCACGGCGCGCGGCGGCCCCGGCGAAGTGGCGATGGCGCCGCCTGCGCCAGGCGACATTGCCGCGATTGAAATGAACAATCAGATCTTTCTGGTGCAGTCGAGTTCGTATCTCGCTGGCGATGTCGGCCTGGTCGTGGATACGAAATGGGGCGGCGCAAAAAGCTTTTTCGGCGGCGAAGGGTTATTTGTCCTGCAGGTCTCAGGCACCGGATTGCTGCTCGTTTCGTCCTTCGGCGCGATCTATCGCAAGCGGCTTGATTACGGTCAACGCTACGTGGTTGACACCGGGCATCTGGTGGCGTGGGAAGGCCACATGCCTTACACGCTGCGCAAAGCCGCACAGTCGGGCTGGTTTCGCAGCATGCTGAGCGGCGAAGGCATCGTTTCAGAGTTCACCG
>CAYWDW010000549.1:0-4514 GCA_964457105.1 uncultured Heliobacteriaceae bacterium | reverse complement strand
GAATAACGCCGTGACTGTGAATGTAAGCGACGGCTTCAGCGATGGCCTGAAAAATGACGACCGCTTCAGCGAGCGCGAGCGGCCCCGCCGCGCGCAAACGATCACTGAGCGTCTGACCGTCAACATATTCCATGACGATGCAGGGCCGACCCGCGCAGTCCAGAAAGTCGTGAAAGGTGGCGATGTTCGGATGGTGCAGGCTGGCCAGAATGCGCGCCTCGTTCAGCAGCCGTTCGGCAAAGGCCGGATCGTGCCCGGCCAGAAGCTTGATTGCGACGATATGCCCGACCCGCACATGCACCGCACGCCAGACTTCGCCCATCCCGCCCGCGCCCAGAAAGTCGAGCAACTGATACTCGCCAATCGAACTGTTCGCAAAATTCTGCTTCGGGGTCATGACTCCACCTCACGCAATCTGTCGGTACAGTACCGGGAGCGTGAGCGACCGAGCGCTGACAAAACAGCATGTTTATCAACATCTATAAAAAATTTTTTTTTTTTTTAAAACCACCCCCCCCCCCCCCCACCCGGTACTGTACCGGAGATTTTACCTGGCGGTTGGCGACATCAATTCCTTGCCGTAACGAATCGGGACGGCGAAGGACAGATTCTGACCGCCGGAATAAAGAATGCCGATGACGCGGCCATGCGCATCGAAGACCGGCCCGCCGCTGTTGCCGCCGAAAGTTGCGACCGCCAGTTGATAAGCATCACCGAATGAACTCCAGACGGCATCGCCGCCCTTGCCGCTGCTCTGCCCGGTCTGTCCGCGCAGGATGCGTCCGATGCTGCCCGGCGTGACGCTCGGATCAGGCACGATCTTGAACTGCGAACGACGATTGAAGACATCCTGCGATTCGACATCCTTGTAAACCTTGGGGGAATTGCCCGGATAGCCCATGACGATGGCGGCATCGCCCGGTTTGATGGAGTCGTAATTGTCGTTCAGATCGCATTTATGCACGGCTTCGGGCACGTCCACCTTCAGCAGCGAAACATCGTGCCGGTCAGAGACGCGGACGAGTTTGGCTTCAATGCGCGTTTCGGTTTTGGGGAAGGTCACGCGCAGGTAATCGTTGCGGCCTTCAAAATCGCCTTCGAGTTTCTGCCGCCCCCACGATTTGGTATTGGCCGGCACCCAGTCGGAAGGCGGATTGTAAAGATCGGGCAGGCCTTCCTTGTTGACGCTGACTACCCAGCGGTTCTGATTCCAGACCAGGGCGATGCCCGGCGCGGCGCTGCGCGGAAAGTCATAAGCTGTCTTCCACGAAGCCGCCACGTGACGATTGGTCAGAATGAACCCGTCGCTTGAAACCGTGAACCCTGAACCGGAATGTTCATTGCCCACCGGCACGCCGCCGTCCGTGACCAGCGACGGCTCAATCGTGTCGCGGTCCAGCCAGTAATAGACGGCGACCGAGCGGCGTCCATCATTGACGATCATCCGCTCTTTGCCCGTTTTGTCTTTCCACTTGTTCGGAATGTACTGGTGAAAAAGCTGCTGCCCGGTCGGCGTGTAAATCAGCTTCCAGCCATTTTCGATGTAGACGACGCCGTTCGTATTTTCAGCGACGATCTGATCCACCGGTTTGGGCGCAGTGCGTTTCGCTTCCTCTTCTTCGGCCTTGCGCCGCGATTCGACTTCCAGCACTTTGGCCTGCACCTCGGCCACATCCGACCGCCAGGGTTTCTTCCAGATCAGCAGCCCCGTCACGAGCGCCATAATGACGACCAGCACAGCGCCGCCGCCCAGCAATGCGCGGCGCGCCTCGCCGGTGCTTCTGGCCAGTAATCGTTCGACCGTTGCGCGGCCAATCGAAGCCGGTGGCGCGCCGGATGAAGCTGACAGCGGCGTGGCCGCCGAAGCCGATGCGGCAGGCGCAGCGTCTGCCCCTGGCGACGCCTGGCCGCCGAGCGCGCCGGTGCGGGTTGGCGGAACGACCTGCGAATTTGCACTGAGCGAGCCTGACGCGCTCGCCGCAAATCGCGTGGATTTAATCAGCCCTTCGGGGCGCGGGTCACAGTCGAATTCAAATTCCGGGCCGCCGACGCCGAACTGAATCACATCGCCCGGCCTGAGCCTGACCGGAGACGCCACGCGCTGTTTGTTGACGAAGGTGCCATTGCGGCTGCCGAGGTCGGTCAGCGTGAAGACCGTTGAATCCGCCGGGTCAGTGGTGAGCCGGGCGTGTTTGCCGCTGACGAGGTCATCCCGGTCCGCGTCGTAGCGAACGGTGGATGACGGCGTGCGCCCGATGGACAGTTCGGGAAACTGCTTCAACTCGAAAGTCTCAACCTGTCCGGCCTTCGATCCGGTCAGGTGCCTGAGAATGATGCGCTCAACGCTGGTTTCTGTTTTCGCTTCCATGATGTCCTCCCTGTGATGCTGCTGCCGGGTTTGAGTGCTGAAGCGGTCAGTTCGATTTCCGCCTTCACTCGCACATGTGCAAAGCGGCGGCAAAAAGGCTCACGGCGGCGAATTTTTTTCAGCCACCGCGTCACCGTGCGCACAGAGAATCAGCCTGGCGAGGGCCTGCCCGCTGTGTTCGCGGTGACGCGGTGGCTGATGACGGGCGGGAAAAATCGCGGAATTGTTTGCAGGCGTGAGCCGTTTTACATACGCTTTGCACATGTCCGAATGAAGGCGCACGGCCTTCAGCAGCAACCAGGCACAAGCTGAAACTCAGGGGAGGGAAACGTTATGGTTTGCCGACGGGTCATCTCATCAGGTCTGCTCATCCTCGCCGTGTTTGTCGTCGGGCATCCGTTTGAGGCTGCCATGCAGAAACGCCGTCCGGCGCGCCCGCAGGCCAGACCGAAAACTGCGGCGATGACCAATCAGGATGTCATCAAACTCGCGCAGGCAAAGATCGGCGATGACATCATCATTGCCCGCATCAGACAGTCGAAAACGAATTTCGATTTTTCAACTGAGGCCCTGCTGCAACTCAAAGACGCAGGCGTCAGCGACCGCGTACTGAAGGTGATGATGAATCCGGCAGCCGAACCTGAACCTGCCGCACCGCCTGACAAATCCGCTGCGCCTGCGCCCAGGCCGCGCACGACGAATGAAACTGCGCCCGCAAAGCCGTCAGCTCCGGCCTCTGCCCAGTCCGCGCCTGAACCGGTTCACAAGTCGCTTGAAAAGGTTGCGACCGGCAAACCCGGCGCAACGCTGATTCGCCCGAAACCCACCCCGCCACCCCGGCCACCTGCCGCCGTCAGAAGCGCGCCGCAGAATTACGGGATGTATGTTGAAGTCGGCGGGCAGCTCAAACCCATCGGACGCATTCAGACCAAAGTGCAGCACAGCAAATGGCGCTCGCTGCTGGCGAGCCGGGTCCCCTTCGTGCGGCAGAAAATTGACATCAACATTCCCGGCGCGCACTCCGACAGCCGCTTTGAAGCGCAGCGTCCGGCCTTTTACGCTTTCTTTCCGCCGAGCCGTGACGTGTCGAAATTCAAGCTGATTCACTGCAAGATCACCGGCCAGGGCTTCGATCAGCGCACGGTCTCGAACCTTTCGATTATGTTCAGCCGCGAGCAGAATCAGGATGAAATTCTCTGCGACATCGGCCCGACCGACATCAAGGACCTGTACCGCATTATGCCGCGCGAGGATCTGCCTTCGGGCGAATACAGCTTTGTTGAAGGCAATCCCGGCGCGCAGGCTTCAACCAACGTGGACATCATTGACGTCTGGGATTTCGGCGTTGATCTGAAGGACGACAAACTCGGCGTCAGCGCCTATCTGGATAAATTCTCGCTCGTCTCAACCGGCGACGTGGCCTTTCTCGGCTGGTCGAAGGATGAAGCGCAGAAGATCGTTGACGCGCACGCCGGCAGCGAAGACGTGCGCGGTTCATTGCAGGGCTGGTTCAAGCGACAGTTTGCAACGCTCGGCGTGTACTGGGTTGATGAACAATTCGCGCGGGCCTTTGCGCGCCTCGAAATGCTCGACCGCAACCTGACGTCCGAACAGGCGACGAAGCTGGCCGCGCTGCTGATGGATGTGAATGAGACGCAGTATTACGTCATGGTCACGCTCGGTCAGAAACTCGGCTCAGGTCGTCTGATTGGCGCGAACGAAGCCGAACGCCGCATGCGCCCCTTCGATGCGGTGCTCTACAACGCGAAGGACGATGATTTCATCGTGCCCGCGAAAAAGATGGAAGGCCTGGGCGGTTACGCGGCAGTGTGGAAAGTGACCTTTGATCGTTCTGCCGTCAAAGGTTCACTGCTCAGCGCCGGGCCGGAGATTTACTTTGAAGCGCGACTCAATCAGAACCTCGACCTCAAGGTGAAATTCAAATCCGAACAGATCACCTCGAAACTGGCGCTGCTGACGCGATGAAGATTCAAGAACTGATCCACGAAGTTACACGAAGCAGACACGAAGAAGTCCAGGATTGACAGGATGGTCAGGGTGTTTCGGCAGACTAGGTGCGGCGGCAAGAGCGGGAACACACGGGAGCCCCAGCAGCACGCACGGGGGGAAAAAACAGGTTCCGGGG
>CAYWDW010000548.1:230-4516 GCA_964457105.1 uncultured Heliobacteriaceae bacterium | reverse complement strand
GTCAAGACACCGCCTCAGCAAAACTGCCGGAAGCCGTAATTTCTCCGAAGGGCGTTGCGCGCGCCCGCGCCGGACACCTCTGGATTTATCGCAGCGATGTCATCACCCGCCCCCGGGCCGCGAGCGGCGCCGTCGTGCGCGTGACCGACAAACGCGGGCGCTTCGTGGCGCTGGCGCATTACGGCGCGGAATCAGAAATCACGCTGCGCCTGCTCGCCTTTGAAGAAGTGGAAGTCAGCCGCGAATTCTGGCGCGCGCGCTTACTGGCCGCACACGAATGGCGACAGCGCATCGTAACTGACACAGACGCTTACCGCCTGGTTCACGCTGAAGGCGACCTGCTGCCCGGCCTGATCGTTGATCGTTACGGCGAGGCGTTCGTCATTCAGACGCTGACGCGCGGGATGGATGCGCTTAAGGAGATGTGGGTCAGTCTGCTCGTTGAAGAATTCAGCCCGCGCCTGATCGTCGAACGCAATGACGCCAGGGTGCGACAACTCGAAGGGCTGCCGCTGCTCAGCCGCGTGCTTTATGAAACCGGCAAGGATTTCAGCGCGGAGTCGGCGGCGCAGACTTCAGTCGCGGAATTTTCGATTGCTGAAAACGGCCTCCGCTTTCTGATTGATCTGACAGGCGGGCAGAAGACCGGGGCCTTTCTGGATCAGCGTGAGAACCGCGCGGCGGCGCTGCGTTACGGCAGCGGGCGCGCGCTTGACTGCTTCAGCTTTCACGGTTCGTTTGCGCTGCACCTGGCCAGAGTCTGCGACGAGGTGACGGCGCTCGATATTTCCGAAGTCGCGATTGAGCGCGCCCGACGCAACGCTGAACTCAACGGTCTGACGAATGTCGAATTCAGCGCCGCGAATGTCTTTGACAAACTGCACGATTACGATCAGCAGGGCGAACGCTTCGACACCATCGTGCTTGACCCTCCAGCCTTCGCCAAAAATCGCGGCACGGTCGAGGCGGCGTTGCGCGGTTACAAGGAAATCAATCTGCGGGCATTGAAACTGCTCAACGCAGGCGGCGTGCTGATCACGTGTTCGTGTTCATATCACGTCAGCGAGGAATTGTTTCTGGAGATGCTCGCGGATGCCGCGCGCGACGCCGGACGCGCCGTGCAGATGGTCGAGAAACGCACGCAGAGCCGCGATCATCCGATGCTGCTGACCGTGCCGGAGACTTATTATCTGAAGTGCGCTGTGCTGCGCGTGCTGTAGCTAAGGCAGCGGTGAAGCATAGATCAGCGTGAAGCGTTCGCGCGGATCGCCGCTTTCATCGAGCGCGCAGTTATCTGTGACGCGCGTGACCCAGACGTGGCCGTGAGCCGGATCGGCGCGGCTGATGCCGATGCAGAGGCGTGCCGGAATGCCGTAACCGTTCAGCAGTCGCCACGCAATCAGCGAGCGTTGCAGGCACATGCCCCAGCGCGCCGGAAAATCAACGGCAGCGGCGGCAAAGCGCACGATCTTTTCAGCCTCGGAAATCTGCCAGCGCGGTTGCGGCGATAAGTAAAGCTGCGGAATGACGGGCAGGGCGGCTTTCAACTGCGGCGTGATGGCGACGCTGCCGGCCAGGTGGCGCAACTCGCGGCGCACGAGCAGCGCCGCGCGCACGACGCGCGCCAGCAGTAAATAGTTTTCGAGCGCGAAAACGTAGCGATGGAATTTCAGCAGTCGTCTGATGTGCATGCCTGATTTCCTGCCCGAAAAAATTATGCCACAACCCGAAGCACAGACCGCGACGCCCGGCAGCATTGAAGCTGAGGTGTTGCTGCGCGCGGTCGGGTTGACGAAGGTCTTTGCCGGGCGCGTGGAAGCGGTCGAAGTGTTTCGCCATCTCAATCTGGAGGTGCGGCGGGGCGAGTTGGTGGCCGTCGTCGGGGCTTCGGGTTCGGGCAAGTCAACGCTGCTGCATCTGCTCGGCGGACTCGACGTTCCGACTGCCGGAAGCGTGATTTTGGGGCAGTTTGACATCGCTAAATTTACTGAGCTAGACTTGGCGCGCCTCCGCAACGGCAAGATCGGATTTGTCTTTCAGTTTCATCATTTGCTGCCGGAATTTTCGGCGCTTGAAAACGTGATGATGCCGTTGCTGATCGGAGGTCTGGTAAAGCAGGAAGCGCGCTCGCGCGCTCAGGATCTTTTGCAACGTGTCGGGCTGGCCGCGCGGGCTGCGCATCGGCCCGGTGAGTTATCCGGCGGCGAACGTCAGCGGGTCGCGCTGGCGCGCGCGCTGGTGACAAGGCCGGTGCTGCTGCTGGCTGATGAGCCGACCGGAAACCTCGACCAGCGCACGGGCGATGACGTCAGCGGGCTGATTCGTCACCTGCACGAAACTGAAGGGCTGACCTCGGTCATCGTGACGCACAACGAAAGACTCGCCGCTGCCTGTGACCGTGTGCTGCATTTAAGAGACGGGCAACTCGTCTGATCCGCCTGCTGCCCATGCAGAGTTGCTCCCGCCTGAACCCGGCGCTGCAAAAGCTTCCACCCCGAAAGAGCGAAACGTCTGATCCCTCAATTGCGAAACTGGAAACCGGATGTTCGAACGATACACAGAGAAAGCCCGCCGTGTTATCTTCTTTGCCCGCTATGAAGCGAGCCAGTTCGGCGCGTCGCAGATTGAAGCCGAGCATATCCTGCTTGGTCTGATGCGCGAGGACAAGCACCTCGCCACGCGCTTTTTCAATCGCTCACAATCCAGCATTGAAGCGATTCGCAAGGAGATCGAGGGGCGCACTATTTTGCGCGAGCGCATCTCAACTTCGGTTGACCTGCCGCTGTCGGTCGAGGCCAAGCGCGTCCTCGCCTTTGCCGCCGAGGAATCAGAGCGCCTCAATCACCGGCACATCGGCACGGAGCATCTGCTGCTCGGCCTGCTGCGCGAAGAGAATTCAGTCGCCGCTGAAATTCTTTATGAACGCGGGCTGCGGCTCTCTGACATTCGCCAGGATCTGATGCGCCAGGCCGGCCTTGAACGCAACGCGCACGCGAAGAAGGAAACGCCGCACCTTTACGAATTCAGCCGCGACCTGACCGAATCCGCGCTGGAAGGCAAGCTTGATCCGCTCGTCGGACGCGAAAACGAAATTGACCGCGTCGTGCAGATTCTCTGCCGCCGCACCAAGAACAATCCGGTGCTGATTGGCGAACCCGGCGTTGGCAAAACGGCGATTGTCGAGGGACTCGCGCAACGCATCATCAACGGCGAAGTCCCGTCCTTCCTGATGGACAAGCGCATTCTGGCGCTCGACCTGAGCCTCGTGGTGGCCGGAACGAAATATCGCGGGCAGTTTGAGGAGCGCATGAAAACGATCATGCGCGAACTGATTGATAACCCGCAGTACATCATCTTCATTGATGAACTGCACACGCTCGTGGGCGCCGGCTCAGCCGAAGGCAGTCTGGACGCCGCCAACATTCTCAAGCCCGCCCTGTCGCGCGGTGAAATTCAGTGCATTGGCGCGACGACACCCGCCGAGTTTCGCAAATCAATCGAAAAGGATCGCTCACTTGAACGCCGCTTTCAGTCGGTCAAGGTGCCTGCGCCGAACGAATCCGAAGCCATCCGCGTGCTGGAAGGCATCCGCGACCGTTACGAATCATTCCATAATGTGCGCTATGCGCAGGAAGCGATTGAAGCGGCGGTCTTTCAGTCGAATCGTTACCTGCCGGATCGCTTTCTGCCGGACAAGGCGATTGACGTGATTGACGAGGCCGGCGCGCGCGTCAAGCTGCGTGTGCAGCGCGAAACGGGTTATGTGCCGCCGCCGCGTTATCGTCACGATGCGCGTGATCGGGCGGGTTATTCACCGTATGGCGTGCGGCGTCCGAGTTATTCCGAACCGCTTGATCTCGGTTATGACGAGCCGTCGGCGCTCGTGACCCGGCAGGACATTGATGATGTGATTGCGCGCTGGACGGGCATTCCGGTTTCGTCGCTTCAGGAAGAGGAGATGACGAAACTGCTGCGGATTGAGGACGAACTGCACAGGCGCATCATCAGCCAGGAATCGGCTATTTCGGCCCTGGCGCGCGCGATTCGTCGTTCGCGGGCCGGGCTGAAAAACCCGAACCGCCCGATTGGCAGCTTTGTCTTTCTTGGTCCGACCGGCGTCGGCAAGACCGAAGTGGCGCGGTCGCTGGCGGAATTTCTCTTCGGGGCAGAGCGTTCAATGATCCGCTTCGATATGTCGGAATTTATGGAGAAGCATTCCGTCTCGAAGCTGATCGCTCAGCGCCCTGCCCGCCGGGTTGCGCGAACACCTGCGTTATCCCGAAGAC
>CAYWDW010000548.1:0-220 GCA_964457105.1 uncultured Heliobacteriaceae bacterium | reverse complement strand
AAGCTGATCGGTTCGCCGCCGGGTTATGTCGGCCACGAAGAGGGCGGGCAACTGACCGAGCGCGTGCGGCGCAATCCGTATTCGGTGCTGCTGCTTGATGAAATCGAAAAGGCGCACCCGGACATTTTCAATATTCTGCTCCAGGTCTTTGAGGACGGCATCCTGACCGATGCGCTGGGCAACACGGTGGATTTCAAGAATCTCATCGTGATTATGACCT
>CAYWDW010000547.1:0-4522 GCA_964457105.1 uncultured Heliobacteriaceae bacterium | reverse complement strand
TCTGATCGTTGCCGTGCTGCTGATTGCGGGCTGCGCTGTGGCCGGTGGCTATTACGAGTCAGCAGACTTATCGTGAAATTTCGTCCTGCTCGAACTGCGAAACGTTTCAGGCCCGCCGCGCTCAGATTCGCTTCAAGCGTGATGGCAAATCAAAGACCGAGTTCGTTCACACGCTGAACGGGTCGGGCCTCGCGGTTGGCCGCACGTGGCTGGCGATTCTCGAAAATTATCAGCAGCCGGATGGCTCAGTCAGAGTGCCTGAAGCGCTGGTTCCATACCTCGGCGTTGAAATCATCTCCCCGAATAATTCACTTGAAGAGGAGAAGTAATGGCTCAGAAAATTCGCAAGGCGGTGTTTCCCGCTGCCGGACTTGGCACCCGCTTTTTGCCCGCGACCAAGGCGCAGCCGAAGGAGATGCTGCCGCTGGTTGACAAGCCGCTGATTCAGTACGTGATTGAAGAGGCGCTTGATTCAGACGTTGAAAACATCATTATCATCACCGGGCGCGGCAAGAATGCTATCGAAGATCACTTCGATGTTTCATTTGAACTGGAAAAGACGCTGGAAGAACGCGGCAAGGAAGATTTGCTTGAAATCGTCCGCGAGGTTTCGAGCATGGCCAATCTCGCTTACGTGCGGCAGAAACAGGCGCTCGGTCTTGGTCACGCGGTGCTGATGGCAAAAGATCTGGTTGGCAATGAACCGTTCGCCGTGCTGCTTGGTGATGACATCATTGACAGCGAGGTGCCGTGCCTCAGACAGATGATCGAAGTTTACGAGCGTCATGACGGCGCTCCGGTGCTGGCCGTGCAGGAAGTCGCAGGCGAAGCCATTTCGCGTTTCGGCGTGATTGCCGGTGAAGAGGTTGAACCCGATGTCTTTCGCATCAGCGATATGGTCGAAAAACCAAAGCCGCAGGATGCGCCATCAAACCTGGCCATTATTGGCCGCTACATTCTGCCGCCTGAGGTTTTTCCGCTGATCGAGCAGACTGCTGCGGGTGTGGGCGGCGAAATTCAGATTACCGATGCCCTCAGGTCGCTGGCCGGACAGCGGCCATTTTATGGTTATCGCTTCAAGGGCCGCCGCCACGATGCCGGTGACAAGCTTGGCTTTCTTGAAGCGACTGTCGAATTTGCCCTCAAACGTCCTGACCTGGGCGAACCATTCCGCGAATATCTCAAATCGCTGAAGCTGTAATCCTGAGATGAAACAGAAGCGGGCCGCCTCCCTGAGCTTTTAACTCAGGGAGGCGATGTTGTTTATTGGGCGGGCTCGGATACGGAATGGAAACTTAAATGACGGGGGCCGCTAACTTCGCAGCCGGTGTATTGATGGGTACGTATTTATAGGAGAGCAGATAAATCCTTCCATGGACGTAAATCCTTAAAATATTCGCTGTTTATGATTGTCGCCATCTTCAGCGGCAATGGCTGGCCGCCCTTATAACCGAAGGTGTCAGCAAAACCTTCAGGGCCGAGATGTGTCGGATGAAATGAAGTTGTGCGCACTGTAGTCCTCCCGGCTCCCGGCTGTCAAGGCATCTAATGTTATATGCTTACAAGATGCGCCTGTTTACTGGCCTTCAGGGCGGGGTTCGGCAGAAACAGTCACCCGCCGCTTTCTGGTCCTGGCCGGGACTTCAGTCTGATCCGTGACGGGTCTGGTCCCTGATACCTGTCTGGGACGACTGCTGACTAAGGCAGGTGTAGTAGTAACGTGCCGGGGTCGGGTTGCGGTGCTGGCAGTTATGACTGGCGGTGGCGCTGAATCAGCCTCAGTCACCGGGCCGTGATCGGGATTCAGAATAACAAGCGTGGCTGGTGAAAGCGGGCCGGTTGCGACATTCAGGTTATTCGTCACTCTGATTTCCGGCAGGACCACGGGAACAACACTTTCTCCCTCAGCCTTCGCCGCAGTTGCAGCGGGTTTGCCGGTTTCGGGTTCTGCGGTTGCGGCTCGGCCTTTCAGCAGATTTATAGCAACAGGCGGTGGAATCGCTGGCGTCGGCGATGCCCCTTTTTCAATCCTTACTATTTCAGTTTCACGCCCTGCCGGGGGTGAATTTCTGATGACTGATTTGATCGGATCAGAAACTGGTTCTTTCGCAGGTACGGCGCGGTTATGCCCCTCAACTGCTGGAACACTTGCCGACCTGGTCTGACGCGCTGAGGCCAGAGTGTCAGGCCGGGCAAGTCGTTCATCAAGTCCGTCGAGTGAGCCGTGAATTTTGCGATACAGTGCTTCGATGATCGAACGATTCAGATCCTGTTCACCACTGCCGACCGGGCGTTCATAAGCCGCCAGGTAAAGCTCAAGGGCTTCCGGCAAATCACCGGCTGATTCATGCACGCTCGCCAGATGCCAGCGTGCCTGTCGGCCTTCCGGCAGATCGCCGTAAGCATCAACTGCCAGATTCAGCGCGGTCATCGCCTCAGCAATGCGCCCGGCCTTCAGCAGCGCCCAGCCTTTGGCATCGGCTGCGCGCCCGCGAAAGATTCGCAGGCGTCCTTCACGGTCATAATTCGGATAATCGCGCAGCGCGCCATCCGGCTTCGTTGCAGCTTCGGCGTTTTCCTGCGCCTGATCAGCCAGCTTCACCGCCAGATCAAGCGCCTTTCCGGCCACGGCCAGTTTCCGCGCCAGGTAAAGCGCACGAAACGGCGCGCGCGTCGGCTCAGCCTCAACAAATTCTCCGGCAGCTCTTTCCAGTTCAGACGAAGCTGCCATTACCTCGTTCCCGCTTCCGGTACGGGCGGGGTCCGGCTCGGTTTGTTTCTCAGTTTGCCGCGCCGTCGCCTGCGGCTCACTTCTGAACACAGCATCCAGATGAATCAGGGTCTCAGCCAGTCTGTATTGCGGATATGTGGTGAGTGGCTCAAAAAGAAAGATGGCCGCCTGTTGTTCGGGAGCCAGCAGGTCGGCCAGCCGATCAGTTTTCACTTCCCTCACTCCGCCCAGCATTGTTTTATATCCATCCGCCGGACTGTAGCTGAAGGCTTTGGAAAATTGCGTCAGGCTGTCATCGAAGTCTTCAACCGTGAGATAAAGTCTGCCGAGCAGAAATTCGAGCGTGGGGAAGTTGCTGTACTGCTTTGCCGCCAGCAAATGACGTTCAGCCTCGAAATACTTGTTTTCAGTCAAAGCAACTTCGGCGGCAGCAATGCGCCCCCAGCTAAAACGTGGCTCCGCCATCAGGGCCTGATCGGCAGCCTTGCGGGCCTGATCGAGCTGGTTGTGGAGCAGATAATAGAAAGCAAGCTGTGTCTGAAAGTAATAGTCGCGGGTGATTTCGTCGTCGTTGCCTTTCAAGGCACGAATCCTGTCCAGTTCAGTTTTGGCAGCTTCGTCTTTGCCCTGAGCCAGCAGCGTCAGGGCAACGCCCTTGATCGAAGCTGTATTTGTCGGATCAATCTCAAGCTGTTTTCGATACAGCTTGAGCGCTTCTTCATAACTGCCTTGCGCCCGGTTCAGATTGCCGAGTTCATAATACGCTCGCTGATCTTCAGGATTGGCGCCGATGGCCCGCTGATATGCGGCCATCGCTTCAGGCAGACGCAGTGCCATGCGGTAAGCGCCACCGAGTGTCCGCTGAACCCGCGCTTCACCGGGCGCCAGTCCGGCGGCGTGTTCCAGTGCCCGAATGGCATCACTGACGGCCTCGAGACTGAGATAAAATTCTCCCAGCGCGCCCAGCCTTGACGCATCACCCTGGCATCGCGCCTCTATCTCGCGGGCGATCACAATGGCTTCCGTCCTGTATCCGCGGACGGCGACCGCCAGCGGAATCCGAATCAGTGTCTCATCAAACAGTTTGTTGCTGAGCTGTTCCGGCGCTTCGGCCAGCGCCTGACGAAACGTGGCCAGCGCCTGCTCAATCCGCTGCGCAGCCAGCATCGGTTCAGCCGTTGCGGCAATACTCTGAACCAGCATCTCCCTGGCCTGTCCGGCCTGTTCTGACTTTGGCCAGCTTGCTAAAAAGCGCCTCAAAGCCGCAGCCCTGGCATTCGCATCATCCTGTGCCAGGGCTGCATTGAATTCCTGCAACTCGGTTGACTGATTTGCTGGTGTCTGGATGGAAGGTGGCTGGTCCTGAGCCAGCGCAAGGCTGTTCAGCAGCAGAAGAATTACCAGCAAAGTGCCGATTTGTCTGAAACCATCTCGCATTACTGCCCTGCTGATCATCACAGCCGCTCAGGATGCTTTAGGATCAACAACTTTCAGGTTCTTCACTTCAGGCGCTGATTCTCTGGGTTTTCCATCCGAAACGCTCTTGCGTTCGCCCATATGGCATTTACCATCAAATACCGCGCCATGCTCGATGACCAGATTCGGCGTAAAAACATCGCCGTAAACTTTGCCTTTGCTGTGAATCTCTACTTTTGTTCTGGCAGTAATTGTGCCTTCGACGATGCCGCTTACCGAAACTGAGCCAGCCTCAATCGTGGCTTTGACAAATCCGGTTTCGCCAATCAGCAGGCTGCCGTTTTCTGAGGTCACCTTTCCTGAAACTTTCCCATC
>CAYWDW010000546.1:0-4528 GCA_964457105.1 uncultured Heliobacteriaceae bacterium | reverse complement strand
CGCTGCTTCCTGTCATCTGCCATCTGTCATCTGCCATCTCGCTTTCAGCTACCGAATTCCGACTTCCGACTTCCGACTTCCTCCCATCAGGCCGCCTTCTCCTGCACAGTTGATTCAGCGCGCGCTTCGCGGACGGGTTCCCAGACGACGTGGGTTTCACCACGCAGAAACTTGAGCAGCGCCACGACGGACGCCGCGTTGAAAAGCATGAAATACCAGGGGACTGACAGCAGTCCGAGCCTGATGTTGCAGCGCTCTGCGACCCAGCCGACCAGCGCCAGCAGGTAAAAAATCACCTGCCCGACAAACAGCAGATGAAACAGCCCCGTGCCGGTGTCGGCAAACCACGACGCGACAAAAGCCACGCCCAGCCACAGCGGCAGGCTGTAACGAAGCAGCTTGTGGCAGATGAGCTGAAAGGCGTACATCCCGTAACGCCGGGGATTGAGCACCGCACGATAACGGTGCAGCGCATTCATCGTCTGTTCGATCACCCGGACGCGCATGCGAAATTCGTCGCGGGTGCGCTGATTGGTACTTTCGGTGCAGATGGCTTCAGGTTCGTAAATCGTGCGCAGACCCTGCAACCGAATCTCAGTGGCGATGACGAAATCATCAATCATGTCGCTGGCCATGCGCGCCTGACAGCTTCGGCGCACGGCGTATAAACACCCGCTCACCCCGATCAGCGAACCGAGGCGGCTTTCACAGTCCTTGATGAATTTTTCGTATCCCCAGTAAGAACGACACCCGTTGCCGACGGATGATGATGGCCCGTCCACATAAACCAGTTGCCCGGCGACGCAGCCGACGGTGGGATCGGCAAAACCGCGCACGATGGTGCGAATCACGCCCGGCTGATACTGCGTGGTGGCGTCAGAAAAAATCAGAATGTCGCCGGTTGAGATGGACGCGGCGCGGTGTTGCGCCCGCGTTTTGCCCTGCCGGTCAGCCTGCGCATACAGCTTGACGCGGCGGTCGGCGAAGCGGCGCACGATGTCATCGGTCTGATCGGTCGAGCAGTCCGAGGCCACGATGATTTCCAGTTTGTCCGGGGGATAATCAAGGGCAAGGGCGTTATTGAGTTTGTCGGTGATGTGCTGTTGTTCGTTATGAGCGGCGATGATCAGCGACACGCGCGGCTCAATTCCGGTTTTCCGCACCGGTTGCGGGAAGAGCCGGCTGAGCAGGAACATCAGCACCGGATAGCCGAGATAAATGTAAAGAGCCAGCAGCACCGAGGTCAGCAAGGCAAGCTGCGCAATCAGGGTGACAGCATTAAGGAGCGGCGTCATGGCTTGTCCTCCAGGGCTGGTCAATCCGGGAGGCCGGATTGCCGGAGTTACTTTTGGCGCGACCGGATGACCACAGCGCACCGCCAGCTTTGGCGGGCCGCAGCAGTAAGCCTGTCGCACCCTGGGCGGCTGTTGGGGGAGCAGGGCTGATGGCGGCTTTTTCAGTGGCGTGAATCTGCCGCAGCGCAACGGCGTAGGCGGCGGCGTAGTAAAGATGCCAGAGGTATTGAATCGAAGAAAAGAAACTGCACACGAGATAGGCCGCAAACACGGCCTGCAGGCTGACGCTGAAATACCAGCTTGCGCGAAAGTTTTCAGCCGCTGATCCCGCCGTCTCCCGTTCGACCCGGCGCAGACCCAGCAGGGCTGACAAAATCAGCGTCAGATAGGCGGCCAGTCCCAGCCAGCCGAGTTCAGCGGCGATTTCGAGATAGGAGTTATGGGCTTCCTGTTCCCTGATCGAGTAGATATGAAAGTTGCCCATGCCCACGCCGACCACCGGACGGCGCACCGCAAGCTGAAGGGCGCGATTGAGCAGTTCGGTGCGTTCCTGGGCTGAGCCGGTCGCGTCTTTCTGAATGTTGAAAATAGTCGTCAGCCGGACGAAATAATTGTTCGGCGAAATGACGGTGAGCAGCGCCAGAAAGATCGCTCCGGCCAGCAGGATTTTCAGCCGGCGGCCTCGTCCCAGCTTCCAGAACAGCACTCCGGCCATGGCCAGCAGACCGAGAAAACCGCCGCGTGAAAAAGTCACCTGCACGCCGATGACCATCACCGCCGCGCAGCCGAAGTAAAAAATGCGGGCCGCTCCGCGACTTCTGAGGCCGAGCAGCATGGCCAGCGGGACGATCAGATCCAGCGCGGTGGCGAGGTCGTTCGGATTCTCGAACATGCCGCCGACCAGTCCCTTGATGCGAATGCCGGCAGTGGCAAAATCGCCCCGCACATAACTTCTGATGGCAAACAGACTCAGAATCAGCCCGCACACTGTCACCAGCCTGAAGAGCGATTGCAGACGTTCGCGCGAATGGACGATGCCGGTCAGGAGGACGAAGATGGTGACGGTTTTGATGAACGTCTCGCTGAGCATGTCGAAGCTGTTTTTGGGCGAGGCCGCGAGCGGCGTGAGCAGGATGCCCAGGGCCAGCAGCACACAGACCATGACGACTTCCGTATTCCACCTGATGAGCGGTTTGCCGGCCTGCCACTGCGCGCCGAGATAAGCCAGCGGCGCAGTCAGCGCGATGATTTTGACCAGCGGGAAAGTGCCAAGACCAGGCAGCAGATCATTCGGGCGCGCATAAAGCAGCAGCGTAAAGAGCCAGAGCGCGCCAAAGGCAATGCGATTGGCCTCGCGGACTGAGGCGCGGGGCCGGGTTGCTTCAGACAACAGGCCGACCGTCCGGCTAAATGCGGCACCGGTGGGCGGCGATGTTTCCCGGCGCAGCAGGACACCGGGTCGTGGACGTAATAAGGTGGAGCCGGGCAGACTCCGTTCTTTACTTCTCATGACTGAACAACAGCGTCAGGGTAGTTGAATCACACCCAGGGGCAGGTCTGATTCCGGCAGCTCTCCTGCCGCTGATGACTTGCGGTTCAGGTTGCTGAAAACCTGAACCGGCGTTGAAGCTTTTGCAGACCGTCCATCACCTGAACTTTTTCGTCTTTGGTGACGGCGCCGGTCGCAAAGGCCAGAATGAGATAGATCGTGGCAAAGGCCAGACTGCACAAAACCAGAATCAGAATCGGATGAGCCGGCAGCAGGCTCAGGCGGACCAGCCAGGTCAGCAGCCCGGCCATCACGGTGGCCAGCAGCGTTCGCAGCGCGGGCCGCAGTTCGCGGAGGTCAGCGCGCTGCAGCCCGATCCGCCGCGCCGCGACCAGGACGCAGATCGAAACGTTCAGCACCTGAACGCTCACCGTCGCCACGACGGCACCGAGCAGGCCAAGCGTCGAAATCCCCAGCCAGAGCGCGAGGGCCGACACCGGAATCAGCGCCAGATGGAGCTTGACTCCGAAAAATCTGAACTCGTCATACACCCGGTAAATCGCCCCGTACATCACGGTCAGCAGCGCCAGGTTGATCAGATAAACGGCAAAGATCGGAACCGAAGCCGCATAGGTGCTGGTGAAAAGCGTGATGATGAGTTCCTCGCGCAGCACAAACATCAGCGCACAGCCCGGCAGAATCAGCAGCGCCAGCTTCCGCATGGCTTCGAGCCAGATTTTGACAATCGCCCGGTGGTTGCCTGCCGCCGCCAGCCGGGCCACTTCCGGGAAAAGCACGGCGGCAAATGAACTCTGAAGCAGTCCTGGCAGGGGCATCTGAAAACAGCCATTGGCATAAATCGCGTAAGTGCCAGGCGAAAAGTGATAGGCCACAAAATAATTGTGCAGATCGGCCTGCACCCCCTGCACCAGGTTGCCGCTGCCGAACGGCAGTGAATTGGCGAGCTGCTCCCGGAACAGCGACCAGTCAATCGGCTGCCAGAAGGAACCCAGGCGGCGATGCACGTAGCCGAGCATAAACACGCATTGCAGCAGGCCTTCAATGATGGAAGCCCAGAGAATGGCCTCGACACTCTGAAAGATCAGCGCGGCGCTCAGAATCAGGATTGATTTCAGCATCTGCCCAACCACGATGAAGACTGAAGCGGCTCGAATATCGCCCAGCGAAAGCGGAATGGCTTCGAGGTTGGCCGCCACCAGCCAGAGCATGATGGCCAGTCCCAGCTTCGGAATGTGATGAACAATCTCCTGATTGTGAAAGACCACCAGAGTCCAGCCAGGCCAGAGCGCGAAAATGACGGCGACGGCCAGCCCGGCCAGGGCGTAAAAGAGAATGATATTGACCGCCACCTGACGCTGCCGCGTGCCCACGCGCGGCATAAAATAATAGGCGCTGGTCCCGACCTGCAGATTGAGCGCCATCAGCACGGTGGCCAGGATCTGAAACAACTGCTTGTAAATGCCGAACTCTTCCTGATCCAGCATCCGCACGATCACGAGCGGAGTCAGAAAAGCCAGCATGAACGACAGAATGTTGGCTCCGGTCAGCCAGGCGGCACGAGCAGCGAAACCATCCGGGCCATTGTTTTCTGCCAGCAGGGCAGGCTTCACAGACTCCTCCATCTTCTCAACCTTGTGGGGCCGAACTTCAGGCGCGCGCGCCGGGCCGGGCGTGTCTCGCGGCTCGCTCAGGAAAGGAGCTTCCGGGGGGCACGGCTCTGAGC
>CAYWDW010000545.1:1302-4542 GCA_964457105.1 uncultured Heliobacteriaceae bacterium | reverse complement strand
CAGCGGATGGCCTGTCACGCGCCAGTTATAAAAACTCATGGCCGCCAGGGTCGCCAGCATCACGACACAAACCGGCGGGCCGATGCGCCAGACAGCGATTCTGATGGCCGCCCAGGATTGACGTGCGAAATGAACGAGCAGCGCGCCGCCCACAAGCAGGCTCAGCACCGCGCCTTCATACGGACGACTGTTGGCCAGCACGGCCATCCCCAGGCCCAGCAGCCAGGCTTCGCGGGCGCGCGGTTCGTCAACCAGGCGCCTGAAAGCTCCGATCAGCAGCGCGCCGCCCGTCATCGCCACCGTGCCGCCCCAGTAATTCTGGCTCCACTGAAAGGCCATCGGATGCGCAATCGCCAGCAGGCCGCCCAGCACAGCCCAGCGCGGCGGCAGCCATGCCAGCAGCATCCAGCACAGCGTCGCGCAGGCCAGCGCCAGTCCGAGCCACGCCCCCGCAATCGGCTGCCCCGTCAGCGCCTGCCCCGCCGCCAGCAGCAGCCCCTGGCCCGGCGGATATTTTGAACTGTAAGTCGGCTGGTGAATGATGCCGGGACTTTCAAAATGAACCCACATCGGATGCGTCGGATTGCTCAGCCGCCCGTGCGCGAACGTGTCAGCCGCCAGCACGTAAGCAAATTCATCAGTGATGACCGGGCGCGGCATCTTCACGAGCAGCGACATGCCCGCGCTCGCCGCCAGCGCTGTCAGTCCGACCAGCGCGATTGACCAGGCGCGTCGCTGCGCCAGGCGATCAAAGGCGCGGCAGAGTTGGGCGATGCGCCTGACGATGAGCGACTGCCTGAAGATCGTCAGCAGCGCCACACCTGCTATGACCGCACAGGTGGGAATCAGCGAAACCTGCGGCAGATTGATGACATTGGCGACATCATTGGCCGTCAGGTAATAGATCAGAATGATGAGCGGCGCAGCGAGCAGGACCGACGTGTAACACAGTCGCCAGATGCGTTGGCCCGGTTGCGACATAAAACGAATCAGGGGCAGGCAAAGATACTTGATCCTGGCGAAAGCCTCAGCGCGGCTTTGCGCTCAACACCTGGTACTGCGCACCGCACGGCCAGCGGGCCAGCCGCGGCTCAACAGGTCGCAACCAGCGCAGCGCTGCCGGAAAGATAAACAGAAAATCAGTCTGCAGGTGACTGAAGCCGCCGCGTTGCACCAGCCTGCGCGCTGCGGGTGGCGACAGCGTGATCGCGTCGTGATCGAACGGGCAGCGGCTCATCACGTAGCGCGTGCCGGGATTCCAGGGATTGTTTTCCCACAACGCGAACAGCCCGCCTGGTCGCAGCGCGCGATAAATGAAATCAAGCGCGGCGGCCCGTTCACCTGGCGGAATGTGATGAAAAACTCCGTTGCAGAAAACCAGATCAAATTCGCCTTCAGCGGGGTAATCACTCAGTAAGCTGATTTGTGCTGAAGCCGAGCCATAAGTCTGTTGCGCAACCTCAAGCGACCGGGCCGAAACGTCAACGCCGCGCACTTCGTCAGCCCTGAGCAGTTCAAACAGGAAAGGCGTCGCCGCGCCCGTGCCGCAGCCGAAATCCAGCACGCGCTGAACCCGTGTCTGCCGCTTTCGCAGCAGGTCGGCGAGCCAGGCCAGCCGCCCGCGCGCAAAATATTCCCGGCTTTCGCCCGACACGGCCAGGCCCTGCGCCAGCGATTCATCATAGTTTCCGGCGTAATTGTCGAATCCGCCTTCACGCGGCGTGGCCGTATTCATAGCTTATCGCCGCCTCAGTCCCAGAATGCTCAGAAAGAAACTTGCCAGCACAACCTGATAACCGAGTACCAGCGAAGTGATGGCCGGAATCACCAGCCGCAGCGTGACCGCAGGCTGCAGCGGGCCGTAAGAGAGCGAGTCCCAGACGACGAAGGCATAGAGCGTCGTCAGCAGCCCGGCCAGCAGCAACCCGCCGCCCGTGACCAGCCCGACTTCGAGATTGATGTAACGCAGCAGCCGGTTGAGCTTCGGGTCTTCCGGCAGCAGACCTTCGCTGATGGCAAAGACCTTGGTGAAGACGGCAAAAATGACATTCTGGAAACCGATGACGACGGCAATGGCCGCATAAAGCAGCGTGTGAACGTCAAACGTCACGCTGCCCACGCGGCGCGGCCCCGGCATCAGCCAGAGGCCCGCCGCCAGCCCAAAGAACATCATCGCCAGGCCGTGATACAGAAACAGCCAGCGCGGGCTGTAAAGCAGCAGAAAGCGCAAGTGCCGCCAGCCATCGCGCCAGCTTCGCAGGTGCGGCGGGCGGCTGCGCCCGTCCGGCGAAAGCGTCGTCGGCACTTCGGTCACGCGCAGCTTGTGCAGCGTCGCCTTGACGACCATTTCGCTGGCGAATTCCATGCCGGTCGTGCGCAGATCGAGCGCCTCAATGGCGGCCTTGCTGAATCCTCTGAGGCCGCAGTGAAAATCGCCGCACGGACTGTGAAACAACACGCGACCAATGCCTGTCAGCACGGGGTTGCCCAGATAACGGTGCAGCGGCGGCATCGCGCCCGGCCTGATGCCGCCCGCAAAGCGATTGCCCATGACCAGATCAAACCCGTCGCGCAGCTTTGTGATGAACGGGCCGAGGCTGGTGAAATCGTAACTGTCATCAGCATCGCCCATAATCACATATTGGCCGCGCGCCGCCGCGATGCCGCCCATCAGCGCGCTGCCGTAACCTTTCGCTTCGACATCCACGACCGTCGCGCCACAGCGCAGCGCGATTGACTGCGACCCGTCGGTGCTGCCGTTGTCGGCAATGATGACTTCGCCTGCGACCTGCAGCCGCCGCAGCGAATCGAAGGCTTTGGTGATGCAGACTTCCAGCGTTTCGGCTTCATTCAGGCAGGGCATGACAATCGAAACTTCCGGCTCAATGCCGGGCTGAATGACTGAGGTGGTTTCCGGTGAAAAGGCGCGGGCGATGGTCGGCGCAGGATGGTTGTGGCTCATTCCCTGATGGTTCGGTGACATCCTTGAATTACAACTTTGAGGTTTGAAAATGCAGGGCCTGCTGCGATGCGAATGGGGCGGGCGTTGAAGTCCTGATGAGGACCGATGTTCAGGTCTGAGGCTGACCCGAAAGCGGCGTCAATCTACCAGAATGCCTGCTGAGTGTCGAGAATTTTGTCCGCGCAACCACAGGCCGCCAGCGCGCGCACGGGCCGCTGATTAAAGGCCTGGCCGAAATTGCGCATTGCCGCTCGCTGACCGCTCCCCTATAATCGCCA
>CAYWDW010000545.1:0-1292 GCA_964457105.1 uncultured Heliobacteriaceae bacterium | reverse complement strand
ACCCCGGGGAAGGGGGGCGCGCCGGGGCCGCCGGTTTGGGCCCTGTCGGCGTGGGTGCGCGCGCCCCCAGGCACGGCGGGTGGGGGCGCTCGCTCACGCTCGCGTACTGTCACAGCGCCCGGTTGCTGCACACGCAATTGCAAACCGAGCCGGGGCCTGGCCGAAATTGCGCATTGCCGCTCGCTGACCGCTCCCCTATAATCGCCAGCTTCATTCCCGATCACCCCTTAACAGGAGCTGAACCGACATTGGCATTCAAGGATCTGATCTCATTCAACGACCTGACGCCGAAGGAAGTCAGGCAGATTTTCGACACGGCTGCCGCCATCAAAGCCAGACCGCAGGACTTTCGTGAGGCGCTTGCCGGTAAAAGCGTCGCGCTGATTTTTGAAAAGCCGAGCCTGCGCACCCGCGTCACGTTTGACCTGGGCGCTACGCAGATGGGCGCTTCGTGCGTTTATCTCGATCATCAGGGCGTGCGTCTCGGCGAACGCGAATCGGTCAAGGACATGGCGCTCAACCTGGAACGCTGGGTTGACTGCATCGTGGCGCGCGTCTTCAGCCACGAAGTCGTCATCGAATTTGCCGCGCACGCCAGCGTCCCGGTCATCAACGGCCTGTCTGATTTTTCGCATCCCTGCCAGGGCCTGACCGATTATTTCACCCTGACGGAAAAGGTCGGCGACAACCTCAAAGGCTTTCGTATGGCGTATGTCGGTGACGGCAACAACACCTGTCATTCGCTGATTTTCGGCGCGGCCAAAGTCGGCGCGCAGATCACGGTCGGCACGCCCAAAGGCTACGAGCCGGACAGCAATGTGCTGAAACTGGCGCGCAAAGAGGCGAAAAAAACGGGCGCGAAAATTTCAGTCGTGCACGACCCTTACGAAGCCGTCGAACGCGCCGACGCCGTGTACACCGATGTCTGGGCTTCGATGGGTTATGAATCAGAAACCGAGAAGCGACGCGAAATCTTTTCGGCCTTCAGAGTCACCAGGAAACTGATGAACGCCGCGCACAAGGAGGCGTTCTTTATGCACTGCCTGCCCGCGCATCGCGGCGACGAAGTTGACGCTGAGGTGATTGATCAGCCAGGCTCCATCGTTTACGACCAGGCCGAGAACCGCCTGCACACACAGAAGGCCATTATGCTGCTGCTCGTTCAGGCCAACAGTTGACAGGCAGCAGAGAGATGACGGAACAGACGGAAATCACGGAACAGACGAAACCAGACCTGAACAGAGGTTGAAGCTTTTCGTCTGTTCCGTCATCTCTCTGCTGCCTGACCTGCT
>CAYWDW010000544.1:4289-4543 GCA_964457105.1 uncultured Heliobacteriaceae bacterium | reverse complement strand
CGTAATAACTCATCAGCCCGAACATCAACAGCGTCGCCACCCAGAGTGAAACGGTCGTCCAGCGCGACGGCGCAATCTCCGGCGGCAGACGGCGATGGCGCAGGTAAATAGCGCCGAAGCCCAGCACCGGCAGCATGATTGCCTGCGCAATGCCGCCCGCTCTGACCAGGCTGACCGGCGAAATGTTGCGAAAGACCAGCAGCAGCGGCGCGCGTCGCTGACACGAGGATGTTGTTATTGAAGGCTTCGAGGAG
>CAYWDW010000544.1:0-4279 GCA_964457105.1 uncultured Heliobacteriaceae bacterium | reverse complement strand
TAAAGAGATTGCGAAACCACGCGCGGCGCGCATAATCGTGCGCTTCAAAAAATCCCATCAGCCGGAACAGATCAGCAAAGACCCGCGCATTCGCTGCCGTCGCGGCAAAGATCGTCCCATAAAGCGTCACAATCGCGCCCGCATAAAAAAGCCACACGGCCCAGCCGCCAAAGGTCTGCGTGTAAATATTCGAGAGCGTGCGAATCATCGCCGTGCCTTCGGGCACCAGCCCCATGCCGTGCAGCACGCCCGCGCCGAGCAGGTAAAACGCCACCGTCGCCACCGTGTAAATCACCATCGAAGCGCCAATGTCCACCTGCATCACCCGCACCCAGCCGCGCGCGCGGCGCTGCCATTCAGCCGACGCTTCGTGTTTGCCGGTGAACCGCGCATAGCCTTTTTCGACGCACCAGTACGGATACATAAACAACTCTGACGCGCCGACGCCCGTAATGCCGAAGACCGCGAG
Organism: uncultured Heliobacteriaceae bacterium; assembly: GCA_964457105.1. GTDB lineage: Bacteria > Acidobacteriota > Blastocatellia > RBC074 > RBC074 > DASRDU01. The sequence continues at coordinate 3,810 of CAYWDW010000544.1, read as the reverse complement.
CGCCGTCGAAATGCCTTCGCCCGGCAGTTTGAAGCTGAGTCCCTGCCAGACCGCCGTGAGTGAAAAGTATTGCGGCATGCGCGCCAGCAGCAGCGCCGCCATCACGGTCAGCATTGTAAAGAGTCCGACCTTGACCACGGCCAGCCGTTCGATGCGTTCATAACCGCCGCCGAGCAGCAGCGCGAGCGTCAGCGCGACAAAGATCAGCGCCCACACGTTGACCGATACTGACGGCACAATCAGATTCAGCGTCTGCGCCACGCCGCTGTACATCGCGCCGATCTGCGTCAGCGTTATCAGGGTCATCAGTGCCCAGCCCCAGACGATCCAGTTGACGCGCAGGCGCGGCCCCGGCACGCCGTCAAGTCCGGCCAGCCCCGTTTCACCGCTCGCAATCGTGTACCGTCCGAGTTCGGCCTGAATGACCGGCTTGACAATGCAACTGAGCAGAATGATCCAGAGCGCCGCGTAACCAACCTGCGCGCCGAGGGTCGTGGTGGCAATCAGTTCGCCTGAACCGACGATGGCCGCGGCCAGCACGACGCCGGGGCCGATGCGCCGCAAGGCGCCAAAGACCGACGGCGGCGGTTCAGCCACGTCGTCAGGACTGAGCTGATATGGATCGTGTGTCTTCATGAATTGAGCCGGAAAGTGAACGTTGAGGTGAAACTGCGCCGTCAGATGGAACTCAAAGCCTGGGCATCATAAATCATTGCCGCCTGGGTACGCACGCTTCCAGCGTGCTGGTCTTCTGTCATCGCTGCGTCAGGCCGAGTTCCGGCACGCTGGAAGCGTGCGTACCCAGGCGCCTGAATTGTCCCTGACCGGGCAGGGCAGGCATTGACGGCTCTCAGCGAAGGGCCTAAGGTGTCGGCATTATTATCACGAGCGTGCTTTGTCGGCTTTTCAGGTTCACAGCACCGATCAATAAACATCATCAACCGGAGGAGAAGATGACCAGGAAGCTCACAGCCCTGTTGCTTGCCGGGTGTCTGCTGGCGGGCGTGCTGAATGATTCCGCAGTGATTCGCGCCCAGGTGCAGGAAGTGGCCGAAAACAGGGGCGCGGCTGCCGCGTGGCGGGCCTTGCTGCGACTGCGTTCGACGGTGACGGTGCTGCACACGACGGCGCACCCGGATGATGAAGACGGCGCAATGCTCGCCTGGCTTGCGCGCCGCGAAGGCGTGCGCACCGGCCTGCTCACGCTCAATCGCGGCGAAGGCGGCGCGAACCTGGTCGGGCCTGAACTTTATGATGCGCTCGGCCTGGTGCGCACTGAAGAACTGCTGGCCGCCGGACGTTACTACGGCGTGGATCAGATGTTCACCCGCGTGACCGATTTCGGATTCTCGAAACGCCTGGATGAAACGCTCGAACACTGGGGCAAAGACGTGGTGCTGCGCGATGTCGTGCGCGCCGTGCGCATGTACCGGCCTGACATCATCATTGCCCGCTTTCACGGGCTGCCGCGCGATGGGCACGGCAATCATCAGGCTGCCGGGCTGCTGAGTTACGAGGTCTTCAAGGCCGCCGCCGATCCGCAGATGTTTCCTGAACAGTTGAAGGAAGGGCTGCGTCCCTGGCAGGTCAAAAAGCATTACCTGAGCGTGCGCGCCAACGAACCCGCGACCGTGCGGGTTGACGTGGGCGAATACGATCCGCTCACCGGCAAATCGTTTCGTGAAATCGCCCGCGATGGTTTAAGCCATCAGCGTTCGCAGGGCGCAGGCGGCGTGCGCGTGCCGCCCGGTTCTGCGCTGTCATCGTGGCGGCTGGTCGAAAGCACGCTGCCACAGGCCGACAGCGAAAAGAGCATCTTTGACGGCCTTGACACCACGATCATCAGCCTCGCCAGACTCTCCGGTTCAACTGACATCACTGCCGAACTCAATGCCATCAGCCACAGCGTCGAAGCTGCGCTGAAAAAATTCGATGCGCGCAGGCCCTGGACTGTCGCGCCTGAACTTGCCGCCGGACTCAAAACCACGCGCGCGCTGATTGAAAAAGTACGCGGCTCGCAGATCGAAGACGCAAACAAAGATCAATTGCTGTTCCTGCTTGGCAACAAGGAGCGCGAATTCAACGACGCGATGAACCAGGCCCTGGGCCTCGTGATGGAAGTTCTCGTTGATCCTTCAGGCGGCGCCGCCGAAGGCAGTCAGCAGTTCTTTCAGCCCCGCGAAACATTCAATGTTGCCATTCCAGGTCAGCAGTTCACGCTGACGGCGACGGTCGTCAATCGCAGCCAGGTCAGAGTTGAATCCGCTGACCTCGCGCTGCACACGCCGCCAGGCTGGCGCGTCAGCACAAAGCGCGACGAAGTCAAACCGCTCGGTGACAACGAACGCGCGCGCCGTCAGTTTGAACTGACTGTGCCGTCGGATGCTGCATCCACGCGGCCTTACTGGTCACGCGAAAACGAACTGCGCGATCACATCTATCAGATCAATCAGCCGGAACATCTCAATCTGCCGTTTGCTCCGCCCGACGTGATCGGCGCGTTCACTTACAAAGTTGACGGCATCAGTTTCACGCTGACGCAACCGGCGCAGACGGTTTTTATTGACCGGCCCTGGGGCGAACAGCGGCGGCTGCTCGCGGTGGCTCCGGCCATCGGCGTTGCGCTTGCGCCGCGCGTTGGCGCCATTCCGGTTGGCTCTGTGTCGTCTTACACCGCCAGCGTCAGCGTCGCCAGCAATGTCAAAGGCGCGGCCACCGGCAAAGTGAAACTGCGGCTGCCGCAGGGCTGGAAGGCCACGCCCGCTGAACACACTTTCAACTTCACGCACGAAGGCGAAGTCAGCAACTTCACTTTCAAGGTGGCGACTGCGCGCGTGACGGCGAATGAAGAATACAAGGTGCAGGCCGTCGCCGAATACGCCGGGCGCGAATACACCGAAGGCTATCAGGTGATCGCGCACCGCGATAACGAGCCGCGCCATTTGTATCACCCGGCGACGATGAGCCTGCGCGGCATTGATGTCAAAGTCGCGCCGAATCTGACGGTCGGTTATGTCATGGGCGTGGGCGATGAAGTGCCGCAGGCGCTCGCACAGCTCGGCGTCAAAGTCACGATGCTTGATGAAAACGCTCTGTCGAGCGGCGCCCTGGATCAGTTCGATGCGATCATCGTCGGCATCCGCGCAACAGCCGTGCGCGATGATCTGAAGGCTTACAGCCGTCGCCTGCTTGATTATGCCGAACGCGGCGGCAACCTGATTTATCAGTACCAGACGCAGGAATTCGACGCCGCGCCTTACGGCCCGTACCCGTACAAGCTGACGCCGCGCGCTGAAGAGGTTTCCGAAGAGGACTCAAAAGTCACGATTCTCGAACCGTCCAATCCGATCTTCACGTGGCCAAACAAAATCACGGCGGCTGACTTTGACGGCTGGGTCGAAGAGCGCGGCTCAAAGTGGATGACGACCTGGGATGAGCGTTACAAACCGCTGCTCGAATGCCACGACCGCCAGCAGGTGCCGCAAAAAGGCGGCCTGATGTTTGCGCCTTACGGCAAAGGCACCTTCACTTACGCGGCTTACGCTTTTTACCGACAACTGCCTGCGGGCGTGCCCGGTGGCTATCGTCTGTTCGCTAACATCATCAGCCTGAAGAGACAACCAAAATAGCCGGATGTGAAAACGGCTGACTGAATGAGCGAACGAAGGCGGCAATTACGACATATCGCTCAGCCGGGAACTGGCAGAGTTGCAGCGACGATTGAAACCTGCCTTGCCGCGAGACGGTGTGCGGAGTTCCAGCTTGAGCTGGCGATGCTGTCAATTCAAACCGGCCAGCTAAAGCTGGAAC
>CAYWDW010000543.1:0-4545 GCA_964457105.1 uncultured Heliobacteriaceae bacterium | reverse complement strand
CTGATTTTATGATGTCAGGCCGCGCAGCCAGTCAGCAAGCATCTGCGGCCAGCTTTTGAGCGCCGGCAGGTCCTGCGCGAGGCCGACGCCGTGCCTGCCGGTTTCATAGACGTGCAACTCGACGGGCACTTTGTTTTTGCGGCAGGCGGCGGCAAACATCAGGCTGTTTTCCACCGGCACGGCAGCGTCGTCGGCAGTGTGAAATAAAAATGTCGGCGGCGTGTGCGGCGTGACCTGCTTTTCATTCGACAGTAGTTCGATCAAGGCCGGATCAGGACGCGGGCCGAGCAGGTTGTTGCGCGAACCCTGGTGCAGATACGGCTCGGTCAGCGTGATGACGGCGTAACAGAGAATCGCCACGTCGGGGCGACTGCTCGCGCGCTCAATCGGATCAGGCGATTGCGCGTTGCCATCATCGAAATGCGTGGCGACGGTCGAAGCCAGATGACCACCGGCAGAAAAACCCATAATGCCGATGCGGTGCGGAGCGATGTGCCACTCAGCGGCGCGGGCGCGCAGCGTGCGAATGGCGCGGGCCGCGTCAGCGAGCATCGCCGGGTGATGATACTTCGGGCCGAGCCGGTATTTCAGCACGGCGGCGGTGATGCCGAGGCTGTTGAGCCATTGCGCGACAGCGTGGCCTTCGTGATCGGCCAGGACTCCGTAACCACCGCCGGGACAGACGACGATGGCCGCGCCGGTGGCCTGGTCCGCGGGCGGCTGATACAGCGAGATGGTCGGCACATCGGCGGGTGCGCTGCCCTCGGCGAGCGGCGCATCGCCAGGCCACAAACGCACTGGCTGCGGGCGGTCTGCGCCTGCGGGCGGTTGGGCCGTGTAGGTGCTGACCTGCGCCGCCGCGCAGATGGTCAATGCAAGGCTGACGAGCAGGACTGCTGACAGGGTCGTGTTGATGTTCATGGCGCCGGTTCAGCGACTGAGGTGCGGATGGCGCGGCGCAGGGCGCGGTAATCGCGCTGCTGCTGCTCCATTGAACGCACGGTGATGATGACCTGCGGACTCGGATGATAAAGCGGAAACAGGACGCGCCCGTTCCAGCGCAGCTTTCTGGCCGCGTGAATTCGCAGCGTGAAAGCGTGCGGTTCGATCAGCTTCAATGCTTCGAGCGCGACGGCGCCGAGCGTGGCGATCAGGCGCGGATTGATGAGTTCGATCTGTCGCCGCAGAAAATCAGAACAGTTGTCAATCTCGGCTCTGGTCGGACGGTCATTGGCCCCGGTCGGTTTGCGCGGGCTGCACAGCACTGAATTGGTGATGAAGATTTCAGCGCGCGTGAGTCCGGCGGCAGCGAGCAGCGCTTCAAAGTTGCGGCCTGACGTGTCGCCGTGAAACGGCATGCGGGTGCGGTCAGCGCCCTGACGGCCCGGCGCTTCGGCAATGAACATCAGGCGGGCATCGGCGCGGCCATTGAGCGCGCTGAGAACGGCCTGGCGGTCGCGCATTCGCTCGCAGCGCACACAGGCCGCCGCTTCCTGCGCGAGTTGTCCGAACGCATTGTTGGCAGTTCCGAGGCAGGTCATCGCGGGCAAGGCTACTATGTCCGCGCGCCTGCCGTCCAGGCGAAATCTGGCTTTGTCCGGTGGCAGCCACTATACTGGCAGCGAAACTCCCCGCTCGATCACTCTGGTTGTGAAAGGAACGCCTGTGTCTGTGCCACAAATGGGAAAGGCGAAGGTCAACAATCGTCTGCTGAGGTCCCTGCCGGCAGAAGATTATCAGCGGCTGCTGCCACACCTGGAGCCGGTTTCGCTGCGGCTGAGCCGGGTGTTGTGCGAACCGGGCGAATCGCTCGCGCATGCTTACTTCGTGACGCAGGGGGCGGTCTGCCTGCTCGCTTCAACGCCGAGCGGTGAAACCATCGAAGTCGGCGTCATCGGCAATGAAGGAATGATCGGGGTGCCGGTGCTGTTCGGCAGCCCGGATGTGCCTTGTCAGCTCAGGGTGCAGGTGGCCGGGACGGCCCTGCGAATACCGATGCCGACTTTGAAAAAAGAGTTCGGACGCGGCGGGGCGCTGCACGACCGGATTCTGTGTTTTACCAATGCGCTGATCGTGCAGTTCGCACAGTCGAATCTCTGCAATCATTATCACCGGATTGAGGAGCGGCTGTGTCGCTGGCTGCTGATTCTGCACGATTATTCTGAAGCCGACACCGTGCAGATGACGCAGGAACTGATTGCCCATATGCTGGGTGTGCGGCGCACGGGGGTGTCGCTGGTGGCCGGCATGCTGCAGACTTCCGGGCTGATCAGTTACCGCCGGGGCCGGATCACCATTCTCGACCGGGCCAGGCTGGAAGCCTGCGCCTGTGAATGCTACCGCGTCGTCAATGACGCCTATGCCCGCCTCTTTGCCGGATGACGGCGCTCCCGCCGCTGAAGCCCTGTCTTTGTGTTCGATAACAGGCAGACGTGCCGTGTCTGTTTGTGTATTCTCGCCGACTTGTCACTGATCACGGTTTCACCTTCCCGCTGACTGCCCTTGCTGACTGGCAGTCCTGAAGAGACCGGTTGGTCACTAACCACAGATGAAGTTTCATCAATCCTGTCACCTGACATTCTCAGGGAGGTGCTGATGTCTGTCCCCCAAGGCGCGCAAAGTCCATTGAGCAATCGGCTGCTCAGGGCTTTGCCGGAGCAGAGCTATGAACGCCTGCTGCCGCATCTGCAACCGGTTTCGTTGCGACTGGGCGAAATCCTGTGCGAAGCAGGCGAGACTTCCTCACACGGCTGGTTCATCACGCGCGGCGCCGCTTCGATGTTGTCCGCGACCTTCGGCGGCGACACGGTCGAAGTCGGGATAGTGGGCAATGAAGGGCTGGTCGGCCTGCCCATTCTGCTCGGCAGCAGTCACCTGCCGTACCGGGTGATGGTGCAACTGGCGGGCGAAGCTTATCGCGTGCCGATGGAGGTGCTGCAGCGCGCCTTCAGCTCTGGTGCGGCGCTGCACGATCTGCTGCTGCGTTACACCTGCGCGCTGATCGTGCAGTTCACGCAGTCAGGCATCTGCAATCATTTTCATACGATTGAAGAGCGGTTCTGCCGCTGGCTGCTGATTCTGCGTGAGCAGGCTGGCAGCGACACGATGCATCTGACGCAGGAACTCATCGCCAGCATGCTGGGCGTGCGGCGCACCGGAGTGTCACTGGTGGCGAGCCGGTTGCAGGCTGCCGGGCTGATTCGTTACCGGCGCGGACGCATCACCATCCTCGACCCGGAGGGCCTTGAAGCCAGCGCCTGCGAATGTTACGGCATCGTCCGTCAGGAGTATGAACAACTCTTTGCACCTGAGAAAAGGCAGACCGATTCACACTCTGTCTGATGTCAGGCAGACGCTCTGCCCTGACGTTCGGTAAGCTGACCGCACGGTGGCTGTCCACTGATCGTGCAGCCCTCTGATTTTTCACTGTCCGCGATCAGGCTGGTCTGGCGGGAGTAATGAATGGAAGCTGTCAGAAAAAGAATTCTTTATGTCGAGGACGATGAAAGCTACGCCCGCATCATCAGCGCTTTTCTGACCGCTTACGAAGTGGTGACGGTGGGCACGATTGCCGAAGCCTGGCAGCGCATCGGCAGTGAGCGTTTTGATCTGTACCTGCTTGATTACCTGCTGCCTGACGGCGTGGGCGTCAATCTTTACCGGCAACTGCGCGGCCTCGAAGCCGAAGCGCCGGTGGTGATGCTCTCTTCGGCGCTGCACGAGGTGCAGCGGCAGAAACTGATGACCGAAGGGCTGCAGGCGTGGCTGCCCAAGCCGGTTGATTTTGAAGCCCTCGCGGTCACGGTGCGACTGCTGATCGGATCGTGATCGTGACGGCCATCAGTCGGGTCAGTGACCGGAAGCCTTTGACTCGTTCCGGCGAGTCTGACTCACGCGAGCCAGTCTCTCCCCCCGCTCGCCGGAACCGATTCTCAGAATTGCTTCCGGTCACTGACCCGGCTGATGGCCCGGTTGTTGGTCCCTCCTGATGGCCGTGGTCCGGCCTGTTCAGCTTGTGCTGTCGCTTCAGCCCCCCTTAGAATGCCGCGCGTCACCAGCCACTGCCTGGCTTCAGACGCAGTGAGCCAAACAAATTCATCTGCGCTGATTGACGGATGGATCAAAGAGACAATCATCACAGGACCGCACCGATGGATGACCAACCTGACATTGCAAAGAAGTTTCGCGGCGCCGGCGGCACATCGGGCGGCACGGGACAGTTTCTGCTGGGCCTGGCGATGGCGATTGGCGGCGGCTGGCTGCTGACCAATCAGGTGACGGTGACGAGCGGTTACTGGCTGATTGGCGGTTACAATGCCTTCGGCCTGTCGCTGCTGCCGCTGCTGTTCGGGATCGGGCTGCTTTTTTTCAATGGCCGGTCAGTCATCGGCTGGCTGCTGACTCTGGCCGGAGCCGTGATTATTCTGTTCGGCATCATTACCAATCTGCACATCTACTTTCAGCCCGCCAGTCTGTTCAATACGATCATCATGCTGGTGCTGCTGGCCGGCGGCATCGGCCTCGTCGCGCGCTCGCTCAAAGAAC
>CAYWDW010000542.1:0-4546 GCA_964457105.1 uncultured Heliobacteriaceae bacterium | reverse complement strand
GTTAGGATCAGGGATGAAACAAAACTACCGAACCACGGGGGAAAAGGGGAGACACGGGGAAGAACCAAACATTCTTCAGCTTTGATTTCCCCCTCTGCCCCCGTGTTCCCCGTGGTTGGTGGTTTTATTTTGTCCTCAATCCTTAGGGGATGAACGTGCTGACGACAATCTGATTCGCGGCGAGGCTGTCGGATTGCGACGCCGCCACGACGGAAGCCACCGCGCCGCCAACACCGGCCACGATCAAAGCGGCCAGCGCAGGCCCGCTCAAACCGACCGGCACGCCCGCCGCGCCACCTGCGCCACCTGCGCCACCGGCCAGCCGGGCACAGCGGGTTCCCTGTCCGGGATTCTGCGTGCCGACGGCAGTTTCCTGTCCGGCTGAAATATATTCGACCTTGTTGTCCGCGGCGATTTTGACATCGCTGCGTTTCGACGTGACGCGGGTATTGCCGAGGCTCAGGTCCACCGTCAGCACCGAAACATCCTGACCTGAAGTCGTCACGACACCCGACGGGGTGATGATGGAAACTGCGGTGCCTGCCGGAGCGCTGATCGTCACGCTGCCTGCGCGCAGGGTTCCGCCAATCGCGTCGCCCGCCAGCGCCATGACCATTTCTGATCCCGGCCCAAGTTCAATCCGGCCAGGCTGACCCAGATTGACCGCCGCCGTTCCCTTGCATTCAGTTTTGAGAACGGTGTCATTCAGCACAGTGTCGCCGGGCATGGCCCTGACACCATTGATGGTGACGGCGCCGGTCAGGGACAGTTCGCCCCTGACGGCTGTCGGTTGAATTGCCTGGCTCTGAGCCAGCGCCGGGCTGTTCGGCAGCATCTGTCCACTGACAGTGGCCAGCATCAGAGCAACAGCCAGAATTCTGCGAGACCGGGATGTGCGGGATTTCATTGCCGGATTCTCCTGATTATCAGGGCTGGTCATCAAACGATCTGTCAAAACCGTTCTGTTTTGGGTGCTGCCTGCCGGACAGAAATGAATTCTGAACATAACGCTCAGGCAATCAGTCAGCAGGAGCTTACTTCATTTCTGCGGACCAGAACAAACACTTTACAACCACGAGCGTTCGACGAAGGCAGGGTCTGTGCGCGGGCGGCTGAGGGCGAGACTGACCATTTATCGGTAGCTATCAGCGTAATTTATCAGTGAGGACAGACACGTCAACCACACTCTGCCCGACCTTGAAGGAAACCTCGTGACGAGGCAGCATCTGATTGTAAAGCCTGCCACTGCTTCACAGCAGCACCCCGGCGCTTCGACAGAAGCGCTGACGGGTCACTGACACGCGCGTGGATCATCTGACGGCGGCTTGACTGCTGAAAACTCCCGCCCACCGCACTTCCTGAGGACAGTAAGCGCTGACCTGATCGGGTATGAGAGTTGGAGATCACTCCCCGAAACTGTAAAGTATCTGGACCGCTATATTGATTATAATCAACGGCATCAAGCCTATGGCCAACTATGAGGTCAAGTCAAGCGAAAATCTCTCGGCCTGCCCGCTCACAGCTTCGGTCGTTTGTCGGCGGCTCGTCGCCGGTTTTTATCAATGCCGATCACGGCTCCGGTTTCAGATTTCACCGGACCTTCGACTGACTTCAACTGACACAGCCCTGAAATGACTGCTGAAGGTGCGACTAAGAAAAGAATAATTACCTGACTGTGAACAATTTCGAGGATTATGAGTATAATGCCTGCGCCATGACCCCGCTGTCGCTCGCCTGGCCCGAATGCCTCGTCGTCAGGACTGCAAGCGAACCTTCGTGACGCCATTTGAAGTAAGGAGAAGACGAGTATGAAACCTTCGACCACCGGCCCCGTGTTGCTGCTGTCGCTGAGTCTGCTGACGGCCAGTGTTTCCGGCCAGGCCCGAAAACCGGCCCAGACCCAGCCCGCCAAAGCTCCCGCACCTGCCCAGTCAGCTCATAAATCGCCGCTCGCAGAAGACGAAAATCCCGAACTGATCGGCAAGCGCAATATCAACAAACACCAGATCAACTTTTATTCCTTTGAAAAGGAAGTCGCTATCGGGCGGCAGTTCGCCCAGGAAGTTGACCGCGAGGCCAAACTGGTCGAAGACCCGATCATCGTTGAATACATCAACAAGGTCGGGCAGAACCTGGTGCTGCATTCCGATGCGAAAGTGCCCTTCACGATCAAGGTGGTGGACACCGACGAGGTCAATGCCTTTGCGCTGCCGGGCGGGTTCTTCTATGTCAACAAGGGGCTGATTCTGGCGGCTGACAACGAAGCTGAAATTGCCGGGGTGATGTCGCACGAAATCGCACACGTCGCAGCGCGGCACGGCGTCGAGCAGGCCTCCAAGGGGCAACTGGTCAACTGGGGATCGCTGCCGCTGATCTTTCTGGGCGGCTGGGGTGGCTTTGCGGCGCGGCAACTGGCCGGGGTGGCCATTCCGCTGGGCTTTCTGAAATTCTCGCGCGGCGCTGAAGAAGAAGCCGACAAGCTTGGCGTGCAGTATCTGTGGGCCAGCGGTTACGATCCGCACGCGATGGCCAGTTTCTTTGAGAAGCTGATGGCCAAGGAGAAAAAGAAACCCGGCACGATGGGCCGCCTGTTCAGCACGCATCCGATTGTCTCTGACCGCATTGACAAGGTGAACGCGCTGATTGCCCGCTTCCCTGACCGCAGCGAATACACGATCAACACTTCTGAATTCAACACGGTCAAGAACCGGCTGATCGTCTTTACCAACCGGGCCAATCCGTCCGCGCGCGCCGGGGCCGGAACTGAACGCGACACTTCACGCCCGACGCTCAAGCGGCGGCAGCCTCCGGCACCTGACGGGACCAGCACCGACGGCAGCACTTCAGGCGAAGGCGCTGAAACCAAAGAACGCCCGACGCTGCGCAAACCAGGCGACAAGCCCGATAAACCGTAATCGTTGTCTTCAGCCTTTACTCCTGAACCGGATCATCACTCGCGGGTGATGATCCGGTTTTTCTTTCCACGAGCGCGCGGAGATCCCGCTTGTAAACTTCGGGTAATATTTTCACCGCTGACTTTCAGGCCTGCGGCTTTTATTGTATCGTCGGCCACGTCGCAGCCAATTTCCTGTGTCAGACAGCAGTTCGACCGGCTCAAGTCGCCTCAGCGGCTGGGGTGCGGCGGCGATTTCATCAGCGGCTCAGCGACAAAGGAGCAGGTTAGCACTCCCCGAATCAGGCCTGGCCAGGATGCACCAGCCAAAGTGCTGAGGCACCAAAATACGTATTTGGCCAGGCTATCAACTTATTCTCAGTTCTCTCCCCGGCTGAGATCCATTCGGATCAGGCCGCAGCAATCTTCACTCTTAACAAACAGCGATGATTGAAATGCGATGTCCACGATGCAGAAATGATGTTGACCGGTCACACTGCCGAAACTTCCTTGAAAGAACGATCAGAAGGTTGACGCCCTGGCGCCCTTACCGCTGCGGAGTCTGCGGCTGGCGCGGACTGCTCAACAGCCGCAAGACGCCGCCCCAACCTTGAAACCGGGCCGAACGAATAAAACAGGCATCAGGATGCAGCCGCGTGAAGACACAGCCGGGGCAGGCTTCGCTGCTGTTTGTTATTCGTGAAAATTCGTGTTCAGTCACGGCGTCTTTGCTGACTGAAGCACCGCCGCGACAGCTTCGCGCAAAGCACGGTCAAGGTGTTCAGCGGCCCCGCCGCCCTGCGCGAAATCAGGCCTGCCGCCGCCGCGCCCGCCAAGCAGTTCACACGCCCTGCGCATGGCCGCATTCAGATCGGCCTTCACGTCAGCCGACCGCGCAAAGACGAGCCTGGCCGTTTCGCGTTCACGGGCCGCCAGCAGCGCCACAACTCCGCGGTGCGCGACCAGGCGATGCGCGAGCAGTTTGATTTCATCCAGACTGCGATCATCAAAGCTGCGGCTGACCACGCGCACGCCATTTTCAGCGGCAGTTGTTTCGATCAGTTCGCGGGCTTCGGCAGTGGCAGCAAGTTCAGCCAGCGCACGCGCGCGGCGTTGCAGTTGTTTGTTCTCATCCTGCAACCGCGACACAGCTTCAGCGATTTCATCGCGTCCGACCGTCAGGCTGCGGGCGACCGCTTCAGCCGCCTGATTGGCGGCGCGATAATCCTGCAAGGCCCGCCCGCCGCAAACGAAATGCACCCGCGTCATCTGCTTTGCCCGCTCCCAGCCGCGCACGACAATCAGGCCGACTTCGCCTGTGTGCTGCGCGTGCGTACCGCCGCACGGCGACCAGTCAAAATCGGCAATCTCAATCACACGCACGCAGTCGCTGATGAAACTTTCCTTCCGCAGCGGCATTTGCGCCGCCTCTTCAGGCGTGACCAGATGCGTGCGAATTTCGCGGTTATCGAAGACGATGGCATTGGCCAGGTCTTCGGCCTGCGTGATGGCGCGGCTGATTTCAGAGGGCTGCAATTCCAGCGTCAGATCAATTTCAGCAGTGCTGCCCTTAATGAGAAAGACTTTCGTTTCGGCGCAGAACAACTGAAAGAAAGCCTGCGAGAGAATGTGCTGCCCGGTGTGCTGCTGCGT
>CAYWDW010000541.1:805-4550 GCA_964457105.1 uncultured Heliobacteriaceae bacterium | reverse complement strand
AAGCTGTGAGACGAGTACCACGCTGCGTTTGGGCAGACCTGCCTCTCTGGCATCGAGCAGCACATTGCCGGGCGCGCCCGCGCGTTTGAGATTCGAGGTGAGCGCGCAAACCACAACTGTATTGATCCGACTCTGGTTGAAAAGATTGTTCTGAATGACGACGTGCGGATGTTTATACCCAGGCGCTGAGCCGACCGGATCGCCCAGTTCAACCCAGAAAACATCGCCCTGACTGATTACCATTCGCCCTCCACAATCCGGCGATGCGATTTTCGCGCCCCGCGCAAACGCTTCTTTTCAGCCGCCTCCGGCTCGTCCTGATATGCCGCGTTGATGCGCTCCAGCAGGCTGCGGTTTTCCTGGCGGCGGATAAACTCCTCAAGCGCCAGAACAAAAACGCGGCTGCGCGAAACTTTCAGACGATCCGCCAGTTCTTCGACCTTCTCGAAGAGGGATTCCTGAATTGAAATTGCGGTTTTGACGTTGGCCATTTGTCTTACCTCCGGCAGGATTCGGAGTATAACCTGATGGCATACCAGCCTCAATACAACCAGTGTTACTTCAGAAACCGATCCATGAATCTGGTGGAGAAATTGCCTGCGATGAAATCGGGATCGTTCATGATTTTCAGGTGCAGCGGAATGGTGGTTTTGATGCCTTCGACGACCATCGCTTCAAGCGCGCGGCGCATGCGGGCGATGGCGCGTTCGCGGGTGCGGCTGTGAACGATCAGCTTGGCGATCAATGAATCGTAATACGGCGGGACGAACCAGCCGGCATAAGCGGCGGTGTCGGTGCGCACGCCGGGGCCGTTCGGCACGTTGAAGGTCGTGATCCGGCCCGGACTGGGCGTGAATTTTTCAGGGTCTTCGGCGTTGATGCGGCATTCGATGGCGTGGCCGACAAACATCACTTCGTCCTGCGTGAAGCCGAGCGGTTCACCGGCGGCAATGCGAATCTGCGCGGCGACGAGATCGGCAATCGTCACCATCTCGGTCACGGGATGTTCGACCTGAATGCGCGTGTTCATCTCCATAAAATAAAAGCTGCCGTCTTCATCAAGCAGAAACTCAATCGTCCCGGCGTTGCTGTAGCCGACTTCCTGACAGGCTTTGACGGCGACCGCGCCCATCTCACGGCGCAGTTCGTAGCTGACGGCAGGCGAGGGCGATTCTTCAATCAGCTTCTGATGCCGCCGCTGAATCGAGCATTCGCGTTCGCCGAGGTGAACGACGTTGCCGTGCTGGTCAGCAAGCACCTGAATTTCGATGTGGCGCGGGCGCTCGATGTATTTTTCAAGATAGACGCCGCTGTTTTTGAAGGCGGTTTCAGCTTCGGCACGGGCGGTCTGGTAACCGATGATTAGTTCTTCGCGGTTGCGGGCAGTGCGCATGCCGCGACCGCCGCCGCCTGCCGTCGCCTTAATCAACACCGGATAGCCAATGCGTTCGGCCTCTTTGATGGCTGTCTCTTCATCATCAAGCAGGCCTTCGCTGCCGGGCGTCACGGGCACACCAGCGGCTTTCATCGCCTGTCTGGCGGTCGCCTTGTCGCCCATCGTGTGCATCACCTGCGGCGACGGGCCGATGAAGGTGATATTGCAGGCATCGCAGACTTCAGCGAAATAGGGATTCTCTGACAGAAAACCATAACCCGGATGAATCGCGTCGGCATCGGTCAGTTCAGCGGCGCTGATGATCGCAGGAATGTTCAGATAACTCTGCGATGAAGGCGGCGGACCGATGCAGATGGCTTCATCGGCGAAGCGCACGTGCAGCGCGTCACGGTCAGCTTCGGAATGCACCGCGACAGTTTTGATGTCGAGTTCCTTGCAGGCCCAGATGATGCGGCAGGCAATTTCGCCGCGATTGGCAATCAGGATTTTCTTGAACATAACGGCAGTGGTCAGTGGTCAGTGGTCAGTGGTCGGTGGACTGTTTTGAACTGCGCCGCAGGTGTAAGAGTTTTTGCTGACTACTGACCACTGACCACTACAATTTGATTCCGAACAGCGGCTGACCGTATTCGACGGGCTGGCCGTTTTCGACGAGGATCTTTGCGATGGTGCCGCTGACTTCGGAGGTAATTTCGTTCATCAGCTTCATCGCTTCGATAATGCAGAGCGTGGAGCCTTTTTCAATATTGTCTCCGATTTTGACAAATGCATCGGCGGTTGGCGATGGCGAGCGATAGAAAGTGCCAACAATGGGGGAAGTGATGATATGCAGATTTTCTTCCGCCGGAGCGGCAGGTGCAGCCACCGGGGGCGCGGCAACGACCTGCGGCGGCGCTTCAACCACTGCCGGGGCAGGTGTCGCGGCGGGCGCGTGAACCGGCGGCAGGATGAGTGTTTGTGGTCTGGCCTCTGCCGTCGAACCTCGCTGGATGCGCAGCCGGAAATCACCGCGTTCAAGCTCGAATTCGGTGATCTGCTTTTCGGCCACCAGTTCAATCAGAGCCTTGATTTCAACCAGATGCTGCGCGGTTGGTTCAGATGGTTCAGCGGCTGCTGCCGGGATGGGGCTTTTGCGGCGAGTCACGGGCCGCGCCTTGCGATCAGTCTTTCTCATAGACTTCTCAGATTGGATCAGCAATTAAAATGACGGTGCCGCATTGTCAGCCACAGTTTTCACAGGCAGGCGCGTCGTGAAAGCTGCTGACGCAGCAGCACCAGCACTCAAAAAACCAAAGCCTCAACCGCGTGATGCCTCGCACGGTTGAGGCCTGAAAAATAAGGTGTGCGAGAGATCGTCCCTCACTAAAGCTGTGCCGGATTACTTCTTCGCTGCGGCATCGGTGGCCGGCTTTTTACCTTCGCTGCCGATGAATTCGATCAGCGCCAGTTCGGCACCATCACCTTTGCGTTTGCCCAGCTTGAGAATGCGGGTGTAACCGCCCGGACGGTCGGCGAAACGTTCCGCGAGTTCGCCCGTGAGCTTCCTGAGCGCAGCGACACCAGCCGTTCGTTCAGCGCCCGGCTTGTGCTGGCGACTGTCAGACCCGGCGTTGCCCGGAAAGAAGCTGGCGGCAGCCAGTCGCGTCGCGTGTAATGCGACATCCTTTTCACCGGCCTGTCGGGCTTTGCTGGCCCGGCGACCCAGCGTGACGGCCTTTTCAACGAACGGGCGCAGCTCTTTGGCCTTGGGCAACGTGGTCACGATGCGTTCGTTGAGGACCAGAGAAGTGCAAAGATTGCGCAGCAGCGCCTGACGATGAGCCGAAGTACGGCCTAACTTACGATGTGCAACAAGGTGTCTCATAACAACAAACTCACAGGTGAGATTTGAATTCTCAGGTGACTATTCCTGACCGGCAGCCTTGACGACCTGGCCGTTCTCATCGAGAACCATGCCCAGGCCGAGGCCCATCGAGGTCAGAATGTCCTTGATCTCGTTGAGCGATTTGCGCCCGAAATTCTTGGTCTTGAGCATTTCGGGTTCACTCTTCTGCACGAGATCGCGGATCGTCTTGATATTGGCATTCTTCAGACAATTGTAGGAACGAACCGAGAGTTCAAGCTCGTCAACCGACTTGTCGAGATGCTCATTGACTGGCGGCGCCTGCTTCCGGGGTTCGACCACTTCAGGCTCGTGCATGTCTTCTTCAAAGTTGATGAAGATGGACATGTGATCCTTGATCAGCTTGGCGGCCAGACCGATGGAATGTTCCGGTGAAACGCTGCCATTGGTCCAGACCTCCAGCCACAGCTTGTCGTAATCGGTGTCCTGACCGAGGCGCGCGGCCT
>CAYWDW010000541.1:0-795 GCA_964457105.1 uncultured Heliobacteriaceae bacterium | reverse complement strand
AGGTCATCATCGAAATTGCGATCAGCCGAGATATAGCCGCGTCCCTTTTTGATCCGCATTTCGATGCTCAGATTGCCGCCTTCGCTGACGGTGGCAATGTGAATGTTCGGGTCAAGCACTTCAATCTCAGCATCCACCTCAATATCGCCCGATTTCAGTTCGCCCGGCTCCGTGCGCGTGACACGCAGCGTCTTCGGCTCATTGCTGTGCATTCTGAACGGAATCTGCTTGAGGTTGAGAATGATGTCGGTGGCGTCTTCGACCACGCCGGGAATTGAAGAGAACTCGTGCAGCACGCCTTCAATTCGGACGGCGGTAATGGCTGCGCCTTCGATGGAAGAGAGCAGCGCACGGCGCAGACTGTTGCCGATGGTTGTGCCGAAACCACGCTCGAACGGCTGGGCATAAAACTTCCCATACCGGTCCGTCATCGTCTCGGAGTCATAGGACAATCGCTTCGGTTTCTGAAATCCAGTCCACATAATGTGTTGTGTCAATCTCCTGCTGTCTGGCGGCCTGAAGAGGCCCGCTGGCTTTCAAGGCCGGCCTTCAGCGATTCGTCACTGGCTCCCGACGGGGACTTGCAGGGTCGAGCTTACGACGCGGCGGGAACCTGCTCAACCGGCCTGGGAATTCCTGCGGCAGGCCGACTGACGATTCAACCCTACTTGCTGTACAACTCGACAATGAGCTGTTCCTGAATTGGCATCGTTATTTCATCACGGTTTGGTAATGCTTTAACAACACATTGAAATTTTGGTTGATCAAGCTCAAGCCAGCTTGGTAGTCCTCTGC
>CAYWDW010000540.1:0-4580 GCA_964457105.1 uncultured Heliobacteriaceae bacterium | reverse complement strand
AATCGCGTGCGTCAGGTGTTTACGCCGCCCTGGGTGCAGCGTCAGCAGATGCCCGATGACGAGCCGTTTCATTAAGCAGTGACCGGCGCGCAACAACACGCTGGCAGCGAGCCTGGCAAAGTCTGAGAGTCATGATGAAAACAGCAGGGAAGCGGCATCTGAAGTGGAATTTTCTGATCGCAGTGATGCTGGCGATGGCGCTGATTTCACTACAGCCGGCGGCGCAATCAACGCGCCCGCGACAAACCGCACCGCCCAAACCGACGCCGACTCCGCCCCGAATCATCACTTCCAAACCGGTGCCGCTCGGTCCGCAAAAGACTGACAAGCAGACGCCGCCGGAAACCGATGAGGAAAGCGCGCCCATTCGCATTACCTCAACGCTGATTGCCGTTCCGGTGTCGGTGACTGATCCTGCCGGACAGCCGGTCAAAAATCTGACCCCGGCTGATTTCAAAGTGGAAGAAGAAGGGCAGGCGCAGAAGGTGGAATTTCTGGGCGAACCCGGCCAGTCGCCGGTTGAGATTGCAGTTTTGTTCGATGTGTCAGGCAGCGTGCACGAACGCTTTCAGTTCGAGCAGCAGGCGGTTTCGCGCTTTCTCAAAACCGTCTTTCGCAGCAACGACACGGCCACGATTTTTTCCATCGGACAGGAGCCGAAGCTGATGCTGGAAAGAACATCGAATCTGGAAAAAGCCATGTCCGGCGCCATGTCGCTACAGCCAACCAGGGAACAGACCGCACTTTTTGATACGGTCGTGAAAGCGACTCATTACCTGCGTGATTCGGCAGCTCCGGGAACGCGCCGGGTCATCATTGTGATTTCTGATGGTGAGGATAACAACAGCGACAATTACAATCTGCCGCAGGCGTTGCGCGAACTACAGCAGACCGACTGCATTTTTTACTCAATCAATCCGAGCGGCAAATCAATCTGGCTGAATAAAATCAGCCAGCGCGGCCAGGAAAATATGCAGTCCATGGCCCAGATCACCGGCGGATACGCCTTCCTGCCCGACAAGCTCGAAGACCTCGAAAACGCCTTTCAGCAGATTGCGACTGAACTCCAGGCGCAATACCTGCTCGGTTACTATCCGAACGAAGAACGCCTGGATGGCAAGTTCCGTCGCATCGCGGTCAAGGTGCCCAGGCGTCCTGACCTGCGCATTCGCGCGCGCCAGGGCTATTACGCACCGAAAGCCTGACCTGCCTGACGGGCTGCGCTGCATCAGTGCGGCCCGCGTCCATTTTCTCAATCACCTCAGCTCAACCAGCACTTCAGTCAGTCTTTCAGCCACGCTGACCAGCTTGCGTCCGGCCTCGTCAAGGCGTCCGGCTGAGGCCAGTTGCTGCGCGGTGGCGGCATCGGTGACAGCGCTTTGAATATGTGAAGCGTAAGGTTCCAGCCTGGAATTGTTCTGAAACCTGGTCAGCAACTGATCGAGGCCTGCCGTGAGGATGCGCATGTTCTCAATGACTTTGGCTTTGCCCTGCCGGTTCTGCTCAATCAGCGCGCGGGACAGTTCGCCGCGTTTTTCCTGAACATCCGCCGATTCGAGGCCGTTTGAGACTCTGCCGTAAAGGTAGAGAAAGCGTGAGACGATTTTCAATTGTTCGGCCACGGCTGCCGCATCTTCGCGGAAACTCGGTGGTGGTGGTGTGACGGAGCGTTGTCTGCTGGTGGGGCGCTTTTGCTGGGTCGTGCGGCTGCGTTTCTGTGCGAATGTCGGTCCGGCACAGAACAGTAAAACGATCAGGGCCAGTGCAATCTTTCTGTTCAACTCAATCTTCTCCTTTGAAGCCGTAATCCGGCACTTTAACCGGTAGCGTTGCGATGCTGACATATCATCACCTCATCACAATTCCGCAAACACCGCCGCCTAAGATCGGGCATTCGCTGCGCCCTGATCGGCTTGTGTTATGCCTGGCGGTCTGTGACAATCCTTCCTTTTGCATTACTGATCTTAATAACCAGGGAGTTTTATGAAAGCAACTGTTTTCCTGACAGCATTGTGTATCTGCGCCGGCCTGATCGGCGGACAAATCGTGCAGGCCCATCCTCGCACCGGAACCAGTCGGCAACTTACCCGCAAAACCGGCGAGGCCGCTTACGTGACGTTTTCAGTCAGTGACGTGCTCAGTTCCCCGGCGGAAGCTCAGGGCCGGCTGATCAGAGTTACGGCTGAAGTGGTGTCGGTTGACGCCAGTCGCCAGTTGATCCGGCTTTATGATGCGCGCACCCGCCAGATGCTCGCCGTTTCGATTGCCGGCCTGCCCAGAATCAGCCGTCATTCGCTGATCAATAACCCGGTCATGAGCGTTTCAGTCTTTGGCCGCGCCGAACTGCGCGACGGGCGCGTGGTGATTGACGCCCATAAAGTTGTGGCGCTCGTTGCCGAACCGCTGGCTCAGAGCGCCATCAGTGAATAACTCAGAAGTGCCGGTCGGAACTGCGATTTCAACTGCCCAGGCTCAGCTTTGAAACCGCAGTCCGGCCCGGAGTTCGCTGGCTTCAGCGATTACGGTCGCGTTGCGGCGTGGAGGCGCGCACGGTCATTTCAGTGCCGGTCTCAAGGATGAGGTCCTTGTTGCCCTGCACATAAACTGATCCGGCACCGGCACCGGCACCGACAATCGCGCCAATCGCCGCGCCTTTGCCGCCGCCGGCAATCGCGCCGATAATTGCGCCGAGCGCCGCGCCACCGGCCGTTCTGATCTGCGTGTCTTTAGTCTTGTTCGCCGTTTCGACGTTGCCTTCCTCGTCAACTGACTTGACTGATTCAGTCGCAAAAATCTTTTCAATCTGCCCATGAAACGGGCCGGTGCGACCATCCGTCATCGTGATGGTGTCAAATTCCAGCGCCAGTTCAGTGCGCCCGGTCAGCTTGCCTGAGCGGGCCAGTTTGGCGATGTGACCTTCGACAATTGCGCCCTCGTAGCTGACGGGGGTCACGACACTGGCCTTGAAGCGGTCGCCTTCGTGGTTGACTTTGGTATTGATCGGCTCGGTCAGCCGCAGTTTCAATTCAGTCTGATCGGGAATGAGCGGACCGGAAACGCGACGTGTCTGCCCGGCGACAGTTGTGTTCTGCTGACCTGATGTCGTCGGTCCTGAATTCATCTGCGTCATCGCGCCGGAATTGCGGTGAGCCGCAATGGCATGGGCCGGAATTGTCCTGCTCATCGTGCGGCCATAATACCCGTCGGTGTAAGCGATTTCGTAACCCAGGCGGTATCCGTCCTGATATTCGGTCAGCTCGCCAAAGCTCTGTTCATAGCCGCGATTGGCCTGCTGATAAAGATTGCTGCGCTGATAATCACGGTCGAGTTTTGAGTTGTAATCGCTTTTGCCGGAAGTGTAACCGTCAGTGTAGCCAGTCTCATAACCGCGTTCATAAACAGTGCGCGGCGCCGGTGTCGCGCGGCGCAGGGTTGTGGTGCGCGACTTTTTCTGAGCGGCGGCTGAACCGCTGATGAGCAGCAGGCCGCCACAGGACAACGCAACGGTCAGGGTCCACGACAGGACAGGACGTAAACGATTCTTCATGATTTCCTCCAGTAGTAATTTGACGCTCCTGCCTGCCTGGCGCAGCGATGGCAACAACATCGGCAGTCAGGCGCTGGCAGCGAGCAGTTTGGTGGTCAGGGGCTGAAAGCAGGGGGACTGGAAATCGCTCGTGGTTATTTGCTTTACTCATTTCGCAGAGTAAGATATTCACTTCTGTCAGTCAAATCACTCTTCATCGGGACCAGCCGAAGCTGGGCGGCTCCTGCGTCCTGATTCAACGTCCGCAACAAAATCAAAGGAGACATAAATATGCACCGCTGGTTTAATCGCCTGGCAGCGCCCCTGACACTGGTGCTGGTGTGCTGTCTGACGCTCAGCCCGCTGGCTGTGGCGCAGCAGGCTCAGCCGGAAAAAGTTGATCTTGAAACCATCAATAAAATCAAAACCGAAGGCCTCGAACGGTCGCAGGTGATGGACACCCTGAGCTGGCTGACCGATGTGTACGGCCCGCGCCTGACCAATTCGCCCAATTACAAGGTCGCCAGCGAATGGGCAAAGAGCAGGCTCACCGAATGGGGCCTGCACAACGCTCACCTCGAAGCCTGGGGGCCGTTTGGTCGCGGCTGGTCGCTCGAAGGTTTTTCGGCCAGCGTGATCAAACCGACTTACAGCCCGCTGATCGCTTATCCGAAAGCCTGGTCGCCCTCAACGGCAGGCACCGTGCGCGGCAGCGTGGTTTACCTCGACGCAAAGACCGAAGCCGACCTTGAAAAATATCGCGGCAAACTCAAAGGCGCGATAGTCCTGCTTGGCCCGGCGCGCGAAGTGAAAGCGCACTTCAAACCCGAAGGCCTGCGCCTGACCGATGAAGACCTGCTCAAACTGGCCAATGCTGACGGCGCGCCGGGCGGCAGTCAGCGCAGTTATATGGTGAATATGACGCCCGAAATGCGCGCGCAGATGGAACTCTCGCGCAAGCGGTGGCAGATGATTTATGACGAGGGCGCGGCGGTGGTGCTTGAACCCGGACGCGGTGACGGCGGGACGATGTTTGTCAGTTCCGTCACGATGC
>CAYWDW010000539.1:2793-4581 GCA_964457105.1 uncultured Heliobacteriaceae bacterium | reverse complement strand
GTCAGCGCAAACGAATGCAGCGTGAACCAGACGCTGCCGCCCGGTCTGAGGACGCGAAAGATTTCAGCCAGCGCGCTCGGCAGATGGGTATAAGGTAGCGCGACGCGCGAGATCACCACATCAAAGCTCTGATCAGAAAAAGGCAGCCGCTCCCCGCGCGCCCTGAGAAAGCTGATGCCCGGCAAGAGCCTGCGGCCCGAAGCCAGAGCCTCTTCGTCAATATCAATGCCGCAGGCAAAAACTTTCGGGTGCAGATGGCAGGCCGCGAGCGTCTGACCGATGCCGCAACCAAGATCAAGGATGCGCTCAAAATCGTCCGGCAGCGTCGGCAGCATGCGCGCGGGATCATCCGCCGACAGGGCGATGCGCAATTCATTGCGATGATATTCAAGCTCACTCATACGGCTGTGCCTGGTCAATCATCGGGGCTGATGAGGCTGATCAGTTCGACCGGGCCGGTGCCGGTCACTTCACATTCCGCAACCCCGGCGCGTCGGCTGCGGCCATAGCAATCTGAAACGCGGCTGTGGTGAACGCTGATCCTGACGGGACTACAAACGGCGGCTGAAGCCGACAGCCTGATGCTGAGTGAACGGCCCTGCGGTTCGCGCGCCCTGACGCCGTTCTCTGAGGCCGTGACCACACAGCCGGGAGCAAAATGAAACCTGAGCGTGTAGCGGTGTGCAGTGCGGGCGGTGAACTGATCGCGGATCGTCAGTTGAATGCGACGGCGGCAAAACTCAATCGCGCGCCGATGCGTGACCGGATCGGGCAGCCGTTGATAACCCGCATGTTCGCCGGCAATCACGGCGCAGACACCATCATCACTGAAGGCTGTCACGGCGGCGTCCGTCACCGTGCGCCACGCAAAGGGATGGCCTGGTATTGACTGCTCCGCTCCGTCAACCGTCACGGTGTTGTGCGCCGCCGTTGAGCGGAACTGATCGCGCGTCACAGGGTCAGCGGCGTAAACAAACGTGCCCGGATCAACCAGCCACGTCATTCCGTCCGCCGCAAATTCAAATGACAGCGCATCGGCATGCGCATGCCCGCTGCCGATTTCAGCGCCGTGACGCCCGCAATCCATCAGCAGCCAGGCGGCATCCTGCTCCCAGCCGTCACGAATGATCGCCCAGCCGCTCGCTTCAAACAGGCGGGATTGGGCAGCAGGCGGCGCAGGGCTGATCTGATCGTACTGCGCCAGGCCGACCGGGCCGCTCAGCCACAGCGTTTCGACGGCGGCGTCACCGGCCACGAACTTCCAGTCGCCACGACCAAAGAGCGCCGCGCCCAGGCCGAGCGTATCGCGGAAGTCATTGCCTGCGCGCACGCCCGTTGACAACAGCCGTCCACCATCGTCATCACCAGTCAGCGGCGTCGTGCCATCAGGCCGCGTGATCCACATCAGATGATCGAGCAGACCCGTGAGCCGCGCCGTGACTTCACCGGGCAGCGCCAGCCCGTGACTTTGCGCCAGCAGCCGCAGGTGCAGATAAAAATCGGTCGTGTAGCGGTGATAACAGGACGCCTGTTCAAAATAGACGCCATCCGCGCGCACCTGCTTCGGCAACTGTTCAAGCAGAATGCGCAGGCCCGTTTCGCGCCAGCGCCCGGCCCGTTTCAGCTCAGGCAGCGCAAGGCCGAGATAGAGCAACCCCAGCGCCTCGCCCGTGAGGTGCGTGTTCGGGCTGAAGTAATGCGACAGGTAAGTTTCCAGATGCCGCCCCTGCGCAGCGAGCGACCCGATCCGTCGCGTGCTCGACGGCCTCTGCGGCATGCTGTCGCCGC
>CAYWDW010000539.1:0-2783 GCA_964457105.1 uncultured Heliobacteriaceae bacterium | reverse complement strand
CCAGAACCGCCGGAGTCAGTAAGGCGGAATCAGCGCACAGATGCAGCGCCCAGAGCCACGCAATCGAACGAAAAGCCAGCTCCAGACTGCTCGCCCAGTTCAGCCCGAAACCAACCGGGTTGCGACTGATCCAGTCCTCAGCCTGCCGGATGAAGGCCGTCACGAATCGTTCATCCCGCGTGATCCACCAGGCCTGGCCGAAGGTGACGAAATGCGCGTGCCGGTTGAGTTCCCAGATCACTTTGGGATCGCCCTGACCGACCGGGTTTTGCTGATCGAGCCGACTCCAGTGCTGCATCGGCGCGCGCGCGCGCGACACCGGATCAAGCTGCCAGTCAGGCGGATTGCCGAAACTCTGGTCACGCAGGCCGAGCAGATCGAAGCGCCCGTTCAGCGCCCGTTCAGCGCGGTCAAGCAACTCCGCGCGCTGTTGCGGAAAACGCGCGCCGAGCAGTTCAGTCACTTCAGCGCGACACGCAAAGACCGGCAGCAGCGGCGATGTCAGAAAACGATGGCGATCAGGCCGGAAGGACGAGTCATCAGCGCTCAGGTCAGCTTCAACGGTGCGCGCGGGCGCGAACCGGTCCGCAAGGCGCGCAAGTCCCTGCTGCCCGCGCACGGTCAGTTCGTGCAGGCTCATCGCGCGCAGCCTGCTTAATCTCGTCGGCAGGGGAGTCATCATCATTCCTCAGTCGCTGACTTCACGAACACAAATTCATTGCAGCCCAGCCCCACGCCCTTGCAGAGCAGTCGGCTCAGCGTGAAACCGCGCTGCCGGAAAAAATCAAAGATCTCTTCCGGGGCGGCATATTCGTAAGGGTAGCCGCCCACCCAGTCCACAATATCGCGCCAGTGATTCATGCCGCGGCGCGGATCAGTCTGCCGCCAGGCCCGCAGATATGCGCCGAAGCGCAGACCGAGCATGGCGCTGACGGCTTTTTTCAATTCATCCGGCGCAATCACCAGCGCCGCGAAAGGCGGGCGCAGCAGGGCCGGCAGTTGATTGTATGTTTGCTTGATTCGTCGCCAGCGCCGGCTCCGGCTGCCCTGGTCGTTATAGATGGCGATGAACAGGCGGCCTCCGGGCCTGACCAGGTCGCTGACATTGGCGAGCGCCTGCCACATCGCGCCCGTGTGATGCAGCACGCCCCACGAATAGACCACATCGGCGGCGGACAGTTGGCGCAGATAAACTTCATCAAGCACCGATCCCTGCTCGACGGTCCAGGCCGGATCGCCGGGAAAGTACCGCTGTCTGAGTTCAGCCGTGCAGGCCACCGAATCAGGATCGTAATCGAACGAATGAACCCGCGCGCCCAGCCGCCGCGCCGCCAGGCTGAACAGGCCGCTGCCCGAACCGATGTCGAGAAAGGTACGGCCGGCGAGGTTGTCGCTTTCGAGCAGGTAACGCAGCGAATCCTCTGCCGCCTGAATGCGATCAGCGGAAAGCAGCGCCAGAAAACGGCTCCAGTTTCTGCCGAACTCGAATCGCTCGCCGCGACTGACTTCAGCGAGAAAGGTTTCAATCTGATGGTCCCTGGCGCGGATCAGCATAAGTTTCGTCCATCCGTTTCCGTGTCAGATCGTCCGTGTGTTTTCAGGCTGAAGCAGTGGCCGTTTGAGCATTGAGGCATACAGTTCCAGCCACCGCGAACGCACGGCTGACCAGGTGTAATGCCGACTGTCAGCCAGCGCCTGGCTGACCATTTCCGCAGCGTTCGACTCCGGCGCACAAAGCGACAGCACGGCTTCAGCGAGGGCGCGATAATCGCCCGGTTCGACCACGATGCCATTCCGGCCATGACGGACCATTTGCGGAATGCCGCCCGCGCCGGTCGTCACAACCGCGAGGCCGCAGGCAAAGGCTTCGATAATTGAAAGCGGCTGATTGTCCACGACCGAAGCGTTGATGAAGATGTCGGCCCGGTCATAGAGCGCCGCGATTTGTCCCGGCGGCACGGCCCCGGTGAATTCGATCTGTTTCAATTTCAGTTCAGCGGCAAGCTGCCGCAGTTGCTCCCGTTCGCTGCCGTCACCGGCGACGATCAGCCGCGCCTGCGGCATCCGGCGTTCGATGATGGCAAAGGCGCGCAACGTGTCGGCCACGTTGTAGTGGCACTCGAAATTGCGATTTGACAGCAGCACCGGACGCAGCGGGCAGCGTTCGTGAAAGCGAAACTGCGCGGCTTCGACCGTGTTCTGAATGACTTCGGCGGTGATGCCAAAGCGCGCAAAAATTCCGGCCAGCCACTCCGACGGAACGATCACGCGCTGAGCCAGGCGCATCGCGGGCAGGGCGGTTCTGCGCCAGCGCGTCAGGTGATCGGCGGCCTCGCCGCTGTGGTAATTGAGCAGCGCCGGTTTGCCGAACAGCCGCGCCAGCAGCAGGGCCGGGGTCGGCGCCAGCACGAAAGACAAATCAGCCGCTGAATAAATATGCACGAGATCGGCGCGCGGAATTCTGGTCAGCAGCAGCCACAGATAGATTGCTTCCGTCACCAGCGTGCGCAGATATTTGACGCGCTGCAAAGGCCGCAGCAGCCCCGGCGCCTGCGGATTGATCGGCAGCAGTTCGGCGCTGATGTCCGGCTCCTGATTCAAGCCCGCAATCAGCCGCGCCGCCTGAACGGACTGCCCGCCATACATCAGCCGCGAAGGCGCGATGACACAGACCCGCTTTCGTGCGCTGCCGGGCACCGTCGCCCTGATCGCGCTGTCCGGTTGTTCAGGTTGTAAGCAGGTCGTTGTGTTCATCACGATTGATGCGCCGACAGGGTGTCCTG